>DATHAW010000527.1:0-3761 GCA_035296465.1 Spirosoma sp. | reverse complement strand
ATTACCCTACATCTCATTACTGACGATAACCTTAGCCAAGTGTACGACTTGTTTCAAGGATTTCCCGACTCAAAGCCAATGCTGGAAGAGATGTTTCAACACTACATACCTAAATATGAGAAGGGACGCCAGGTCAATTACGGATTTTACGCCATGCTGGCCGACCAACTAGCGGGCATGAGCCTGCTGAGTATCGACAGTTGGCAAGAGCGGAGTGGATCAACCGGAGCCGATGTGTTTGAACACATGCGTGGTCGAGGCGTGACGCCACGCAGTAAAGCTCATCTATTTTATGTGGCCTTTGAGTTACTGGAACTGAATCGGGTGGCCACGGGCTGTTTAATCTCCAATCAATCCTCCAAACGCTCGATTGAGAAAACGGTTGGTTTTCAATTTGAGGGTATCTCTCGCGAGTCGGGGATCAATGAGCAGGGTGAGTTTGAAGACGAGTATATCTATTCCATCCTACGTCGGGATTGGCTGAAGCTGTATGATAAGAGCCAAGTTCAAGTTATTGCCTAATAATAAGACCACTTATAAAACAGAAAATACACCTAGTAAACGGCCAAATGGACACGTATAAAAAGTATTTTATAAAAGCAATTATGGGTAATTATCCCAGTAAATCAGGCTTCTTACTGGCTGAAATTGACAAAAATTTCGAGTCTATTTCTAAAAAGACAAATTTTGCTGCGACCTCCAGTAACCCCCTAGACAAACGGCTTGGATTTTGTGGCTATTTTTTAGCTCTAATTAAAACGTTGGATGAACAAGGAGAAGAGTTTGAAACAATACGCAAAATTTGCCTTACTGTAACTACTGATTACGTTAGGCCAAAAAATAAAATTCACTTATTCTTAAAACGACTTCCAGTGAAGCTGAGCAATACGTGGCTAGCCAGTGTCTTGCTTACCTATTTAGCTAAGCGAGTAAGCAAGAAAGGGCATATGGATGGCTTTAGAGCCAAAATCATCACCGACAAAAAGGAAACATTTGGTCTGGGGTATGGCGTTGATATTTTAGAATGCGGCATTTGTAAACTCTTCAAAACATATAACTACGACAAGTATTCCCCTATACTTTGTGAAGTTGACCAGCTAACCTCCCAGTTAGCTGGACTAAACCTGATCCGAACGGGGACTATTGCTTTGGGAGCAGCAAAGTGTGATTTCCGATTTACAAAGAAACATTGATAAATCTAGGCTAACGTTTTAGACTCAACCTTGGCCTATCTGGAATATGTCACATAACAATTGTGAGTTATAAAACGGGTCTGAAAGAAGTACATAACCTTTGTGTTTCTCAATCTTGAACATTTCTCAGACCTGCTCTATAATTGGTAGTCTTTGGAACCTAGTTACTCGGTGACTACTACCGGGAGTGAAATGGTATACCTTCATAAAAAGAACAAACAGTGCCTGATGGCTAAGGCTCATGAGCCCGAATAATGCCATTACGCCGAACAATGTAGCCATGGCTGGTTAAACCCGTAATGACATTTACTTCGTAGGTAACAGACTCGCTGTTTTCTGTAGCCTTGAATGAGTGAGCAGTCAGGTACATAAAACTGCGTTTTTTTGACATAATAGCCCCATCATACGAGATGGCTTCACTGCCACTCCAGCTACTGGTATCAATCTCGATGGTGTATCCATCAACGTCTATGCTAAAGTCAGCCATAAATACCAAAGCGGAATTGGGTTGATTAAACGGTTACCACTTAAAAAGGCAATAAATGGCCCCGTCTAAGCCTAAGTCAAGGAATCAGGCCAGAAAACTATCTGGCCTGATTCCTTGACTTAGGCTTAGACGGGGTCTCAACCAATTTGGTCAGGTGGACGTTCTGTTTTGATTCTCGACTGGCGTAGTGCGTGTCCTTACCCGTTTGGTGAGCCCGTTTTGAACGAAATTCCGCCTGTCGGTACTCAACCAGCGTCAGGCGCATTTTGAAACCAACCAACAAGCCTGCCCTAACTCCACGAGCAATGTTGGGGTTTTTCTACCTCAAGGGTGCCGGCGCATCGACAAAGTGTTTGTATTTCCCCAGTAGCCGACCCAGCCAGTAGGTGAGCGGAATCACTACTTTCTTAACGAAAGGGGGAATCTCGGCCATGTCGTATTCACCCGCATACTGCATCATCAGGTAAGCGGCATCAAAAGCTTCGGGCTGGGCCTTGCCCGATTTGTTCTGCGCCGCATAGATCGCCGTCAGAAAATACACAATGCTGTTAGCCGGTTGAATCCAGCCCCTGCAGATCAGGTCCTCATTGCCGGCATTCCAGAACCGGTGAGGAGTTCCACGTTTGAACAAGACACTCTCGCCTGCCTTAGCGTAGTGGGGTTGCTGGCCCAGCACCTGATAAGCCATCTTGCCCGATACAACCGTCAGTTCTTCATCCTGCATAAAATGCGTATGCATGGGGGGACCTGATTGGGGGCTCACCTGATTTTCAACCAGCACTTTATCGCCCTTGGGCTCTGTCTGCAGGGAGAGAAAGGTGAGCTTTTCTCCCAGGCAGTTTTGAATGGTGTGAGGATAGGTAATCGTCATGGCTTGTTTGTTTGTCCAAACCTAGTAAGTTTAGGACACTGTCCAAATCACAGCATGACTAAAGAAGACAAAATTGTGGGTAAAGCGTTAGAACTGTTCAATGAACGGGGCATTGAGTACGTTGGGCTGCGGGAACTGGCAGCTGCACTCGGCATTCGGGTTGGCAACATCACCTACTACTTTGCGACCAAAGACGATCTGGTGAACCGCCTGGCCCAGGACCTGTCCCGGTTGAATGAACAGCTTGTGGAGAAGGAGACGCTGAGTCTGTTTTCGTTGCTGGAACGGTTTCGTCTCGTCTTTAGTCATCATGTACAATACCGCTGCCTGCTGCTAAGTTTTGTGCACCTAATGGAGCACAACAAGGTATTCTCAGCCGGCTATAAGGAAACGGAAAGAAAGCGGTATTCGTCGCTGGTTGCGACTGTGTCCATCCTGCAAGCGTCGGCGTATTTATCCCACAAAGCCGATACGGATTTTCTGGTGTCGGTTTGTACGCTGACGGCCCGGTTCTGGCTTTCCGAAGCCCGGCTATCGTTTGGTCACCTGAGTGCGCCTGAACAGATCAACCACTATGTGACCTTGCTGGCTAAGTTATTCCTACCGCATGCGACCCCGAAAGGCAGCGTGGATGTTCAGCGATTTTTGGCGAGTTTATGAGCTTAGCCAGGTAAGGTTGTCGAAATGGTCTGATCGAGTTGGTCAATTATTGGCGTTAATGCCGGTCCATGGAGCTCATCCCCATCCCTGTCACTAGTTACCGTTAAAGGGGCGTGTAAAACGTCTTCATGCCAACAGCCAGTTGCTTTTTCTTAAGCATACCTCTTAATAAATATCACAGGATATAGTTAAATAATACGCGTATTTAGTAACAAAAGAAGACTGGCTTGGGCTAAGCCTCAGCCCCTGACCAAGGTAGAGTGCGGGGAACGAGATTTATTTTACACGTCTTATCAGGTGCCCAGCGATGCCTTACTGGAATATCGGTTCTTGGTTGATGGTAAACCGCAGCTTGACGGCCGCAACCCAAACGTTACGCCCAACTTCGAGTTTAGAGACCGCAACTTCTTGACCATGCCCAACTTTGTGGCGTCCGCTCATACGAAAGCGCGGTATGGCATTGACAAAGGTACCACGAGCCGCCTGGTGTTTAAGACGAACACGGCCCCATTCACTGATCATCTGGTGTGGGTATACACGCCCTATGGTT
>DATHAW010000526.1:0-2134 GCA_035296465.1 Spirosoma sp. | reverse complement strand
AGCACGTTTACCTGCGACTGATGCCCGTAGCCGGAGGAAAACCCAAAGTTATTGCGTACCTCTATGGCGGTCAGGGATCGATAAACACTCCTTCGTGGTCGCCCGATAGTAAACGAATCGCGTTTGTCAGCAATTCTGATGTAAGTGCCATCAGTCCGGTTGAAGTAGGCCCTAGTACTGAACATTGAAGAATAACAGTCGTATGGCCCCCTGAGAGGCTTGATAAGTTGAGCCAGCAGCCAATCTACAATATGCAATACTGACCAACTCATTGACCACCACTGAATAGCCCTTTCGAAACATCGCTTCTCGTAACCGCCACGGCTCGTGCTAGCTGTTCTTTTAAACTCGAATGCGGTGAAATTGACGAAGGCCCTCGGCCACGCAGATCACATGCAGCAAATCACGTTACAAAGCACGTACTTTGATCTCGCTTTTGCTATGCTAGGCCTTCAATGTCCAGTAGTGAGTAGATCTATCTTTGGTGCTCGAGTGGGGTAACAGCCGGGGTGCTGCCCTTGCTAAAAGCAGGTTATCCAGTGCATGAAGCGCTGCAGCGGGGTACTCGCTGGAAGCTACCACCATCGGAACTCGCCAAAATGGGGAGGAAACGCGCAAAAATCAGCGATATGACGGTTAACCCTGAGTAGCGAGCGCTCCCCGCTTAGGGCAACACTTCGATGCCTTCCACTGAATCAAACCGGGCGATAAGCCCCCAACCAAAAAAGTTGTTAGCCAGACCAACCAACACTTCGTTTTTGCCAGTTTTAAGGGGCAAATCGAACGAACCGTTTTCAATAGAAATGCGCCCATCAGGGGTTTTGCGCATGGCTGGCGCTCGATACGTGTTTTTATCTGTGAATACCGGCTCCTCATTAACAAAGACCCATACGTCATCGCTAAAGCCGAGAGAGACCCGTCGCTTTTGAGCAGTGTTCACCTTTATTTTGGTTCGCAGCCACACAAGCCGCCGTTCGTTGCTTATCCCAAATTGCCGGCTAAGATTGACCAGGCCGTAACGCTCGGCGAATAACGGCTGCCAGATTGTTTCGGGCTTTGGAAAATGGGCTGGCAGCACCTCTTGACCGATTGGCAGGGGCGTCGGCTCACTAACCTGCCAGGCGCGAACGTAGCGGGGATCGTGACGAGTAGGGTCATAACCTTCGATAGCGGGCAGATCCTCGGTTTGATTCGGATTAACCACCAGATTCTTAATGTATCCGGCCCCCTCAAAGGCGATACCTCCCTGTTTAGTATCGCCTTCAAGGCGCGGCACTTCCAGTACTGGCCGCTGCATATCGTTGACGTAGGCCCGCATCTGACTACCTGATACGACTAACTTGATGTGATTCCATTCCCCTTTTTTGAACAGGGGTACCGGAGCCTGAAATTGGTCCATCAGGTCCCAGATCAGGACACCTTTTAAGTAGGGGGCGTACTGAATCGCATCCATAGCCGCCGAATTTCCCACCTGAGCGGTGCGTAAGTAAATATATTCACTCTCGTCGGCATCCTGCCGACGGAAATACATACCGGCAAAGCGAGGATCTTCTGGTATAAAGTCATACTCGATAGTGCCATTTGTAAACGAAACGGTCTTGACTAGTAACGGTTTTGCATTGGGCAGGATATGGATGGCCGGTTCGCCAAGATAAGTAGTCAGTTCTGCCTGTCCGGTTTGAATAGACCAGTTTGTTATATCAATGGGTATGCGACTATCGGCGGAAGCAGGCCCAGAGACTTTACGCCGTTTTTGAGTTGCTGTCTGGGAGACGGCGCTCAGGGTCATAAGCAGTCCAATACACAGCAAGGCAAGGGTGCGATTCATTTTGCTATTTTTGTTAGTGAATTCAGTAAAGTTGGGTCGTTGGTTTCTATAGAGCTGCCCAAATTCGGTTCATGTTTTATTCAAATTCGTTCACGTTGATTATCAATGGTATCCGAAGAAGACGTTTGGCCATATTGCCGCCGGTTAATTGAGCAGAAGGTAGGTTGGGGCAGCAGTGAACACTGGCAAAACCGCGATTTTGAACAACTGGGCGAACAGATTCTGGTCGAAACAGGCGTGTCGCTCAGCATCAGTACGCTCAAGCGGCTGTGGGGACGCATCCGCTACGATAGCTCACCCAATGCC
>DATHAW010000525.1:0-5242 GCA_035296465.1 Spirosoma sp. | reverse complement strand
TGAATAAACGGCTCGTCGCCCTGAATATTGAGGACGTAATCTGCCTGGATACCGAGTTGCTGCACGGCCTCCTGACAACGGTCGGTGCCGCTCTGGTGCTGGTCCGAAGTCATCACTACGTCGCCCCCAAAATGGGCAACGTGGGCCCGAATCCGTTCGTCGTCGGTGGCCACCACTACGCGGCTCAGCGAGGTTGCCTGCCGGGCCTGCTCCACCACGCGCCGAATCATGCTTTTGCCCTGAATGTCAGTTAGTGCCTTCGCCGGAAAGCGTGTCGATGCGTAGCGGGCAGGAATAATACCGAGAATAATCACCGTTGCCTTGATTTAGATTGAGTGAGATTCCGACTGGTTTCTTTGTCAAGAATCAACCATTAACAACGTAAAGTAAATGGAAAGCCTCATAAAACCGTTTTTAGCAAAATCGGCCGTATTTTACTTTAATTTTACAGACAATACCGTCCTTAGGCGGCAGGTAGGGCCTGACAATCCTTTTGTGCCTGCATACAACCCATGAAAAATTACCTGATCATTCCCGCTTCTCTGCTTTTGTTTTGCGGTTTCATTTACGCGGCTCCTCACCGGCTTACAGCCCCTTTGCCTACTACTGTGGTCGACTCCCTTGGCATTGAGAAAAAAGGCGGCAAACGCTTCATTCTGCACCGGGTCGATCAGGGACAGACGCTCTATGCCATTGCCCGACGCTATGGCCGGTCCGTGGCAGACCTTAAAGCCGCTAACCCAGATCTGAACGCGTCGGTACGCTACGATCAGGTGGTACGTATTCCACTTTTCAACGCTCCATTGAGCCGGAAAGAAGAGAAAGCCATTGCCACCGCCATTCGGCAGGAAGAAAAACAGGTGGAACGCGAAGCCAAGATTAATAACTTAGCCAATGCACCGATAGTCAACGGTACGGATAAAAATACCAGAAAGAGCGATGACCCCGCCCGGGTAGGTATCCACGTCGTTGAACCCGGACAGACGCTCTATAGCCTGGCCGTTCGCTACGGTGTGCCGCAGTCCGAAATCCGCAAATGGAATAACCTCTCCAACGATAACGTGCTGATTGGTCAGGCCCTGATTGTTACCGAAAAAGCCTACCAGGCCCGTTTACCTACCACACCGGTTTCTCCCCCCGCTACAAAAACGCCCGACGCACCAGTTGCCCGGACGAATCCGACGAGACCAGCTGAAACGAAAACCGAAACCAAACCAGCGACGACCAGCCGGCCCGAATCCAAACCCGACCGACCTGCAACTCGCAACCCGGACGAGTCTATGGCCGACAATCGCCGTCCCGACGCAAACACCACACCCGAGCGGGCCGAACGGCCAGTGGCCACCAAGCCAGCCGAGGTAGAAGTGGTTGAGCTGCCCCGTCCCGGCAACGACGCACCCATGCCTACGCGGGGTCGGCGGGTGTCGAGCAGTGGCGTAGCGGAGATGATAGAAGGACCCGACGATTCGGGCAAATACCTGGCCCTGCACCGCACAGCCCCCATTGGAACGCTGGTTCAGGTCCGCAATGAATTTAATAACCAGACCTTGTGGGTGAAAGTCATTGGCCGCCTGCCCGATACGGGTATCAACGATAAAATCATGCTTAAGCTCTCGGCACAGGCTTTCGCGAAACTTTCACCCGAAGACCGGCGTTTTCGGGCAGAGGTCAGCTACATTGTCCGGTAGGAAAACACGTTATGGAAAAAGAAACAAAAGAAGAACGTATTGCCCGGCGTCACCGCGAACGCGACGCCCAGATGAAGGCCTCACCGGGCTACAAAACGTTTGCTGTCATGTTCACGATGGCCTACCCATTCATAGCTGTATTCACGTTTGTTGTGTCAACGATTCTGGCTATTTTTTCAGGTGTTTCGCGGGCTATGGCCTGGGTTGCCAGCGGTGGTCAGAGCAAATGAACGTTGGTGTATACCGAATGCAGGGGCAAAGCAATGCTGACTTAAAAGACTTTTTAGATGCGAAGGTTGATTTATACAATCAGCCTTCGTTCATTGAGCGCGATCCCATAAGTATTCCCCACCGGTTCAGCCGCAAACAGGATATCGAAATTATGGGGTTCTGGTCGGCCGTGCTGGCCTGGGGGCAGCGTCCGGTAATCCTGAAAAAAGCGACCGAACTGGTCGAACACATGGACGGTTCGCCTTATGATTTTGTCAAAAACCACCAGGAGAGCGATCTGAAACGATTTCTGGCCTTTAAACACCGCACGTTCAACGCCACTGACGCGCTTTATTTTTTGCACTTTCTCCACCAGTATTACCGAGACAACGACTCGCTGGAAGACGCATTTGTTACGGCACTTGTATCTAAAGCAGACGTAGTGAAGCCCAGTGATACCATTGAGCAGGCACTCATCCGGTTTCACGACCGCTTTTGCTGCGACCCATTTTTCCCTAACCGAACGCGCAAGCACATTGCTACGCCTGCGCGCAACTCGTCGTGCAAACGGCTGCTGATGTTTCTCAGGTGGATGGTCCGTCAAGATGACCGGGGTGTTGATTTTGGTCTATGGAAACGCCTGCGCCCCGAGCAATTGGTCATGCCCATCGACGTGCACGTGAACCGGGTGTCGCGCCAGTTAGGGCTGCTTATCCGCCAGCAAACTGATTGGAAGGCCGCTCTGGAACTCACCGAAGCCCTGCGGAAGTTTGATCCGGCCGATCCCGTTCGCTATGATTTCGCTCTGTTTGGGTTAGGCGTCGAAGGCGAACTGTAAGTTGACTCATCCAGCGGTTCGCTCGTTAGCTGCTCACTAGCTTCCACCTGCCCAAACGCTACGTGCATTTTGGCCCGGTCGAAGGCCTTTTCATTATTGGCTAACCAGATTGTGGCCACACCATTACCAATGAAATTTGTGATGCTGCGGGCTTCGGACATGAACCGATCTACGCCCAGCAGCAGTGCCAGGCCCTCCACCGGAATTGCTTTCACGGCTGTCAGCGTACTAGCCAGCACCACAAATCCACTGCCCGTAACCCCGGCCGCCCCTTTGGAAGTGACCATCAGGATGCCGATGATGGTGAGCATCTGGGTCAGATCGAGCTGAACGTCGAAGACCTGCGCCAGAAAAATGGTGGCCATGGACAGGTAAATGGTTGTGCCGTCGAGATTGAACGAGTAACCCGCTGGTACCACCAGACCCACTACCGATCGGGCGCAGCCCATGCGCTCCAGCTTCTCCATCAGCGACGGCAACCCGGCCTCCGACGATGACGTACCGAGCACAATCAAGAGTTCCTCTCGAATGTAGCGCAAAAACTGCCACAGGCTGATGCGGTACGAATGGAGAATCAGGCCGAGAATGCCGAAAACAAACACCGCCATGGTGGTATAAACCGTACCCATCAGCTTAGCTAGTGGCAGCAGCGTACCCAACCCATATTTACCGATGGTGTAGGCTATGCCGCCAAAGGCACCGATGGGGGCCAGTAGCATCACCTTGTGTAACCCCCAGAAAACGGCCTTCGACAGTTGATTCATCCAGGCAACAATCCGCTCCCGACCGGCGTATCGACTAAGCAGCACGCCAAACACAATGGCCGCTACCAGCACCTGTAGGGTGATGTTGTCCATAAAAAACTTCACCCAGCTAAACTCAGTCGCGCCTTTGGTATATTTCGAGATGTCACCCCTGTTAAGTTGACCCGTCGAAACGCCCGCGCCGGGCCGAATAACATTAGCGACTACTACGCCAATTAGCAGTGCTACGGTCGTTACGACTTCAAAGTAAAGCAAGGCCTTCGCTCCTACTTTGCCCACCTTTTTGAGGTCGCCCATGCTGACAATACCCAGCGCAATGGTTAGGAAAATGATTGGGCTGATGAACAGTTTGACGATGCTGATGAAAAATCCACTCAGAAATTCGCTGAACGTAGCGCCGAGGGTTAATTCCTGACCCATAAACCGGCCTTTAAGTGGAGCGTTCAGCACCGGAGCCAGGGCCAGGTCGGGCCGAAAATGGCCCAGCAATACGCCCAACGTAATAGCCGTCAGTACCCAAAACGTTAAGTTAGTTAGCAGTTTCTTCATTAGGCTAATAGAGGTGAGTTGCCGTTGGGAAAGATAGCTTGACTTTTTTGGGGCACCAAAAACAGACTTTATCTAGGTTAGTTGTCTACAGCTAAAAATCGCCTTGAATCACTTACGCTCCCCTAAACAAAACATCTACTGCACTGATTACGTAATGATACTGGTCTGCCCATTTTATTATGCCGTTTACTATCTCTACGCAACCGTTTGGCCCACTGGCCCTTGACACTGAACCACTCACGGAGTACGTGCTTGAACACACTGAAACGGGTGATTTTGTGAGCATAATTCCCCAGTATGGTGGCATTGTGCGTCGGTTGGCATTACGTAAGGGCGAAAATTTACTGGCCTTAATCAAAGCCCCCGAATCGCCCCAGGCCCTATTGGCCGATGAAAGCTATGCGAGCGCGTTGCTCTTCCCGTTTCCAAGCCGAATCTACCATGGCATTTACCGCTTCGAGGGCGAGGCCTTTGCCCTGCCCATGAACGAGAGCAGCCGGGACAACGCGATGCATGGATTTGTTCACGGCAAAACGTTTGACGTTGTCAGTCAGGAAACAACGCCTACGTCCGCCCGACTGGTGCTGCGCTACGACTTCACCGGCGACATGGCGGGTTACCCGTTTCCGTTTACCCTAACCGTTACGTATGAACTGATTCAGGCCGACCAGCTACCGTCAGCCCCTACTACGCCAGATCGTTTCTGTGCGCTACGTATCTCCTACTCGGCCCTGAACACGGGCACAAAACCCTGTCCGGCGGCTTTTGGGTGGCACCCTTACTTCACCATTTCGGAAGAACCCGTTGAGGACCTGACGCTGTCGCTTCCTGCCCGGACGCCTATCGTGCTTGATGACAACATGATTCCAAGCGACCGGCAACCATCCGAGCAAGCCACAACCATGTCGCTACGTAATCAAACATTGGACACAGCATTTGCGCTTGAACCCGATGTTTCTCCTGCGACTGATGAGCCGTTTGCTGAAACGGTATTAGCCTCGCCCAAAAAAGATGTTCGCCTGGTTGTTGGGCAGCAAACCGGTCCGGGAAAATTGAATTATCTCGTCTGCTATACCCCAATCCGGGGCGACAGCGTGGCTATCGAACCGCTGACAGCCAACGTCGATGCTTTCAACTCTGGCGAAGGACTAGCCGTTTTAGATCCGGGAGACGCTCTGGAGGGCATAATGTGG
>DATHAW010000524.1:0-3561 GCA_035296465.1 Spirosoma sp. | reverse complement strand
AGGAGATTTTCATATTCTGTACACAAAAAAGCGAAGCCATTGGATGAGCTTCGCTTCAAAGAATTAAAGGACGAGCACTGTGCCAAACGGTCTGTACCAATATCACATCTCCAGAAAGGATCTCATAGATGATTGGATAATTGCCTTCTATTAACTCACGAACGCCTCGGTTTTTGGTTTCAGGCACAACACGACCCATCTCTGGGAAGGATGACAACGTTTGACTTGTGTTGAATAGCTTTTCTACCAAAAGGCGTGCGTATCGCTCTGAATCAACGGATATATAGTTATATATGGCCTGTAGGTCATTGTAAGCCTGCTCTGTCCAGATTACTTGCCCCATTTATCCATTTGTTCTCGTACCTGATCAGACGTTAAAACTTTGCCTTCCTGGTATTGCCGACGCCCATTTTCTACCTTCTCGATAATAAGCAGCCGCTCAATAAGTTCGTCAATCGAAAACTCATCAGGTAGATCAGGCAGTGTGCTGACTAATGTGTTTTTTGTCATGGTTTTGGCTTTAGTCAAAGATACAATTTACTGTGGGAACTGACTCTTATCGAGCCCCGGAATAATGCGAAGGGCGTTCTTATAATATACTTTCTTCAGCACCTCGTCGGGTAGGGCCATTCCATACATCCGCCAGAATGCGTGGTACTTTTTGTGGTAGGGAAAGTATTCGTCGTCTGTTTCCAGCACCCGAAAGTACGTTGCATATTCGCTGGGCACCCAGCTATCCTTACCAAATAAAATCCTGTCCTGGTATTTCTCGAAAAATTTACGCGACGCTTTGGGCTGACGACCCAGCTCGGCAATGACGGCCCCAATTTCCAGATTCATGTTCGGAAACACCCGCATCAGACTATCTAATTTGGTCAGGTCGTTGGGATACCAACCCATATGGGCGTTAATAAACGTTGTTTTGGGGTGTTTACGGAATACGTTATGCTGCTCAGCAATGAGCTGCTCCCACGAAACGGGGTTGGTGTCGGCCCGTTTGCGGTTTGGGTGGAGTTTAAGTTCGAGCCAGCGTTCGTTGTAGCGGTCCATAGGATCCCAGAACGATTTTGGATCGGCTGTGTGAATCAGGACCGGAATCCCTAACTGGCCGCATTTGGCCCAGATCGGATCCAAGCGTGGGTCGTCGACCCGAACGCGGTTCCCCTTGTCGTCTTTTACGTTGAACCCTAGGCTTTTGTAAATTTTCAACCCTTTAGCCCCATTTTTGACATCCTCTTCCAGCGTCTTTACGGCCTGTTCCGTCCAGCCCTTATCGTTCACGCTGGCGAAGTTAATATTGGTGAACAGGGCCAGTCGCTTCGGATTTGTTTTCCTGATGTTGGCCAGCGCATCCGCAAAGAATTTTGTGCTTTCGCCCGGATTACTGCTAAAACCACGCCCACTTAAATTAACCATCAGGCCCATGTTGAGACTATCCATTTGCCCGATGAGCTTCTTCAGGTCGGCATTGTCCATCTGATACTGATGATTATGTACGTCGATAAACGGATACTTGGCCCTGGTAACTGTATGTTCCGGCACTTTAAGGGTCGAAACGGGTTCATACTCTTCAAAATCAATGGGTCCGGCTGGCGTGGATACTTTGGGTTGGGCAATGATGGACGTAGCGAATAAGGTACTTGAAGCGAGCGCCACGCAGAAGCGTTGTTGGAGTGTCCGTGAAATTCGGTAATTCATAAAGTCTTAAATACTGATAGCCAAAAAAGAAATAATTCCTGGAGGTATGTCATTACGTTACTCAAATTTACGCTTGAAGTAGCTTATTTAGACGATTGGCTGGCCGCAATCTTTTACCATGCTCCGAGTTTTGATGGTTAGCGATTTATATTCAACCGAGTATGTAGTGAAGAAGCTAGCTGCCTGTGTCAACGGAGACGGTTCGCTTCCCGGCGCAGGCTATCGGCAGTAGCTTTGGCGGCTTTGGTGAGGTACCGGCGCATTTTGGGTATCGCCAGCGCCATATCGGCCTGGATCAGTAACCCGCTGATGCCCCCATAGCCAACCGATCGCTGCATCAATTCACCATTGGGGGCAATGTAGAGTAGGGTAGGGTAGCTGCCTACGGCGTAGGACCGGACTAAATCGACGCCTTCTCCAAACTCGCCGTCGACCTGGTAATTGATGAAACGCGAATTGTATTTCTCCGCCACTTTTGGATTAGGGAACGCTTCGTGCACCATGCGCCGACAGGGGGGGCACCAATTAGCATTAACCTCCACAAAGAGCGGCTTATTCTGGCGTTTAGCTTCGGCGAGAGCCTCTTTCCAGGAGCCGGCGAAAAACCTGACACCCAATGGCTCGTCGACTGGAAGCGCTACGCTACGTAGCTGGGTGACTGTCAAACAAAGGCCAAGCCATAGGCAAAGGGATTTCATGCAAAAATTGACGTTTTATCTTGATTTGTGTTCGGGGCCTGAAAGCTACTAAATTCATAGCAGCTACCCGTACGCATACCCTGAAAAAGGAAGTGAACTTATCGCCTGAGGCACTTGTCTTTTTTGTATATGGCAAAAAAGACGACATCAAACGCCAACTCCGCTGATATAAAAGAAGAATTAAGCTGGCGTGAGCGATTTTCAGCCCTCGGTAATCTACCCGCATTTTTTAAATTAGTATGGGAAGTTTCGCCGGGTTTATTCTTGGGCAATGCCGGACTACGGCTTATTCGGGCTGCTATTCCGGCTGCTACGCTTTACATTGGCAAACTGCTGATCGATGAGGTCGTGCGGCTATCGGCACCCGGCGGCCCAGATGACACAACGTACTTATGGACGCTGGTTGGCGCTGAGTTCGGGCTGGCTATTGTCTCTACGGCCCTTGGCCGGGCGGTGTCTCTCATGGATGGCCTGCTGGGCGATCTATTCGCCAATCAAACATCGGTCCGGCTGATGGAACACGCGGCTATGCTCGATCTGGAACAGTTTGAAGATGCTACGTTCTACGACAAACTCGAGCGCGCCCGACGCCAGACCACAGGCCGCACAGTCCTGCTGTCGGGTGTATTCGGGCAGGTGCAGGAACTAATTTCTGTGGGTTTCCTGGCAGCCGGTTTGGCCGTGTATAACCCGTGGCTATTGCTCTTGATTCTGGTAGCCGTAACGCCCTCCTTCATTGGCGACAATTACTTTAACCAGCGCAGCTACTCGCTCTCGCGCTCATGGACACCCGAACGACGCGAACTCGATTACCTGCGCTACGTAGGAGCCAGTGACGAAACGGCTAAAGAAGTCAAAATATTCGGGCTATCGGGGTTTCTCATTGCCAGGTTCAGCACCTTATCAAGCGAGTTTTTTCAGAAAAATAAGGCCCTGGCCATTAGTCGGGCAGGTTGGGGCGTGTTGCTAACGGCTCTTGGAACGGCGGGTTACTACGGTGCTTACGTCTGGATTGTGGCGCGGGCTGTCAGCGGGAACATCTCTCTCGGCGACCTGACATTTCTGGCCGGATCGTTCCGGCAGGTGCGGGCTTCCCTCGAAGGAATTTTACTCCAGTTCAGCAGCCTGACTCAGGAGGCTATCTACCTGCAGGACCTCTTCGACT
>DATHAW010000523.1:0-12825 GCA_035296465.1 Spirosoma sp. | reverse complement strand
GTGTGAGGAGTTACCGACGCTAACCGACCCTGCTGTGGCTTACGTGCAGGTGGAGAATCCGGCGCGGGCCATGGGTTTTGCCGCGGCTAACCTGTATGAGAAGCCGTCGCAAAAACTTAAACTCATCGGCGTAACGGGCACCAACGGCAAGACCTCTGTCGCTACGTTGCTGTTCCGGTTGTTTCGGGCGCTCGGCTATCGGTGCGGGTTGCTTTCTACAGTACAGAACCAGATCGACGATCAGGTTATTGCGAGCACCCATACCACTCCGGACGCCATCACGATCAATCAACTGCTGACCCAAATGCTGGCTCATGGCTGCACGCACGTATTCATGGAGGTCAGTTCCCACGCGGTGGTGCAGGAGCGTATTGCAGGCTTAATCTTTGCCGGTGGCATCTTCACTAACATTACCCACGACCACCTCGATTTTCACCACACGTTCGATAATTACATCCGAGCCAAGAAAGGCTTCTTCGACCAGCTTCCGGCGTCGGCCTTCGCGCTGACGAACATCGATGATAAACGCGGTCTGGTTATGCTCCAGAATACGGCCGCCCGCAAAGAAACGTACTCGCTTCAGACACTGGCGACGTTTAAAGGCAGGATTATTGCCGACAGTTTGTTTGGTCTGAATATGCTCGTGGATGAACAGGATGTGTGGTTTAAACTCATCGGCCGCTTCAACGGCTATAATCTGCTGAGCGTCTATGGTACGGCCGTACTGCTGGGCGAAGACCCCGCCGAGGTGCTGACCCTGCTGTCGGGCATTACGCCCCCGCCCGGACGCTTCGAGCAGGTTGTCTCGCCGACTAACATCGTGGGCATCGTCGACTATGCCCACACGCCCGATGCCCTGCAGAATGTACTCGAAACCATCAATGAACTGCGACAGGCCGACGAGCAGAACCGTATGCCGCAGATTATTACGGTGGTTGGCTGCGGGGGTAATCGTGACATGGCCAAGCGGCCCGTTATGGCTGAGATTGCGTGCCGGTTTAGCAACCGCGTTATTCTGACCTCGGACAACCCCCGCTACGAAGACCCGATGGCGATTCTGGCGCAAATGCAGGCGGGTGTGTCGCCCGTTGACGTTAAAAAAACCCTGGTGATCGAAGACCGGCGTGAGGCCATTCGGCAGGCCGTAGCCATGGCCCAACCCAACGATATTATTCTGGTAGCAGGAAAAGGTCACGAAACTTACCAGGACATCGCGGGCGTAAAGTCTGATTTTGACGATCGGGCGATATTGAAGGAATCATTTTCGTCTCGTGAAAGCGCGAATGAGTAAAAGAGGAAATACTTTTGCAGCAAGCACCCTACACGTAACACGGCTTCAATCAGTCATTCGCCTTATCGCTCATCCACTCTTTTGCAATTTGTAGATGCTTTATTACCTATTCCAGTTTCTCGACGAACGCTACAATTTCCCTGGTGCCGGCGTTTTTCAATACATTTCGTTTCGCGCACTTGGAGCCGTTGTAACGTCACTGTTGGTGGCTGCTGTCTTTGGCCGACGGATTATCGATACACTCCGTAACCTCCAGATTGGTGAAGCCATACGGGATCTGGGCCTGGAAGGGCAAATGCAAAAGCGCGGTACGCCAACGATGGGTGGCTTCATTATTCTGGCGTCGCTGCTGATTCCCGCCCTGTTGTTTGCCAAACTGTCCAATATCTACGTTATTCTGGCGCTTGTCTCGACCGTCTGGACCGGCCTGATCGGGTTCCTGGACGATTACATTAAAGTATTCCGGAAAAATAAGGAAGGACTGGCGGGTTGGTTCAAAGTTATTGGACAGGTTGGACTCGGGCTTATCGTTGGCCTGACCCTGTATTTCAGCGAGTACGTGAAGATTCGTAAATACGCTCCCCGCCTGCTCAGTACGTCGAATGTACCGGATGTTTATACAGACATGAAATCGACGCTGACGACAGTCCCGTTCGTTAAAAACAACGAGTTTGATTATAGCTCACTGCTGTTCGGATTCCTGCCGGATAGTTACACCTGGATCATCTACGTAGTGATTTGTATTTTTATCATTACGGCCGTTTCGAACGGGGCCAACATCACCGACGGCATCGATGGGCTGGCGGCCGGTACATCGGTCATTATTGGCCTGACGATTGGCGTGCTGGCCTATCTTTCCGGTAACAAGGTGTTTTCGCAATACCTGAACATCATGTACATTCCCAATGCGGGCGAACTCGTAATTTTCTGTGCGGCTTTTGTGGGGGCCTGCGTGGGATTCCTCTGGTACAACTCCTACCCGGCGCAGGTATTCATGGGTGACACGGGCAGCCTGATGCTGGGGGGCGTCATTGCCGTGCTGTTTCTGGCCATTCGCAAAGAGTTAATGATTCCAATCATCTGCGGCATTTTCCTGGTTGAGCTGGTGTCAGTGATTATGCAGGTCAGCTACTTTAAATACACGAAAGGAAAATACGGCGAAGGCAGGCGAATTTTCCTGATGTCGCCCCTGCACCACCACTTCCAAAAGAAAGGCTACCACGAAGCTAAACTGGTAACCCGTTTCTGGATCGTGGGCATTATTCTGGCTGTGCTCGCCCTCGCTACACTCAAACTGCGGTAAGCACGATACCAGCAGGAATTATAACAAACCAATCACGCTGCTACGCGGGGTAAACTGCCCTCGGGCACATCTTTATAAGGTAACCGAATACCAGGCGCTATTTCAGGCCATACGGTTGCTTTTCAGACGTGTACCCCGTATATTTGCACTCCCGTTTGAGGACGGGTCAGTTTTTTTATGAGTAAAAAAGTGAAAATCAACTAATTAGTCTCCTTAATATAGTGAACACGCTCAGTTACAAAACCATCTCTGCCAACAAAGAAACGGTGCAGAAGGAATGGGTTGTGGTTGACGCTCAGGGCGAAGTGCTTGGTCGGCTGGCCAGCCAGATTGCAGCCCTGATTCGCGGCAAACATAAAACCAACTTCACCCCGCACGTTGATTGCGGAGACAACGTGATTGTCATTAATGCCGAGAAGATTCGCTTCACGGGCAAAAAAATGACCGACAAAATCTATATCCGCCATACGGGTTATCCCGGCGGTCAGCGTTTCACTACGCCCCGATTGCTGCTCGAAAAGCACCCCGAGCGCATCATTGAACATGCCGTAAAAGGTATGTTGCCCAAGAACCGGCTCGGTCGGCGGTTGTTTACCAACCTGCACGTTTATACGGGAGATAATCACCCCCACGCGGCTCAGCAACCCACAGTCGTTAAATTTTAAGTCACAGACGAATGGATCGTATTAATACCATTGGCCGCCGTAAAACTGCCATCTCCCGCATCTACATGTCGGCGGGCAGCGGGGCCATCACGGTAAACGGAAAAGACTACAAGCAGTATTTTCCCACGGAAGTCCTGCAAATCATCCTGAACCAGCCTTTTACGACCGTTAACGGTGTGGGTGGCTACGACGTAAAAGTCAACGTTCGCGGTGGTGGCGTTTCGGGTCAGGCAGAAGCAACGCGTATGGCCATTGCCCGTGCGCTTGTCGAGATGAACGCTGATTTCCGCCCGGCCCTTAAGAAAGAAGGCTTCCTGACGCGGGATTCGCGGATGGTAGAACGGAAGAAGTATGGCCGCGCGAAAGCACGTCGTCGGTTCCAGTTCTCGAAGCGTTAATTTCTGGTTTCAGCCAACAGTTACAGCGGGAGACCGCTTCAGTTTACAACCATGAGAAGCTATGATTAAAACGGGTAGCTTCTGCTGGTTCTATTGAAAGTCCAGGCTGCCCTTAGATGATGCCGACGGGCGGTGCTGCGTATTTTTATAACACTCATTTTTCAATCCGAAAATGGCACAAATCGAATATAAAGACCTCCTCGACGCCGGTGTGCACTTTGGCCACCTTACGCGTAAGTGGGACCCCCGGATGGCTCCGTACATCTTCATGGAGAAGAACGGCATCCATATTATTGACCTCAATAAGACCCTGGCATCGCTGGACGAAGCGGCCAATGCCATCAAAGGAATCGTTCGTTCCGGCCGTAAGGTCATGTTTGTGGCTACCAAAAAACAGGCACAGGAAATTGTTTCGGAAGAAGCGCGTCGCCTGAAAATGCCTTACGTAACAGACCGCTGGCAGGGTGGCATGCTGACCAACTTCGCTACGATCCGCAAATCGCTGAAGAAAATGCAAACGCTGGACAAAATGCTGAAAGACGAGGAGACCGTCAAAAGCATTGCCAAGCGTGAGCGTTTGACGCGGAGTCGCGACAAAGAGAAACTGGAGCGCGTACTGGGCGGTATTGCTGACCTGACGCGGTTGCCAGCCGCTTTGTTCGTCGTAGACGTAAAGCGTGAGCACATTGCCGTTGCCGAAGCGCACCGTTTGGGCATCCCCGTATTTGCCATGTGCGATACCAACTCGAACCCTGAAGAGGTTGATTTCGCCATCCCGGCCAACGACGACGCCTATAAGTCGATTTCACTGATTACGCTTGCCATCGGCAAAGCCATTGAAGAAGGTCTTATGGAGCGCAAGCAGGATAAAGACGATCAGCGTGTTCAGGAAGAGGAAGAAGCCAAGCGCAATGAAGACCTCGTTCAGGCTCGCGCCGAAGGCGAAACCACCGCTCCGGCGGAAGAAACTACCCCTGTAGCCGCTGTTGCCGAAGACGAACTGGAAGCCTAAAGGATTTTTGGTGATTGGCGCTTTTTAAGCTAATGGGCACAAGAAGCCACCGAAACTGAGAAAGTTCAGATAGTAAATCAGGATAATAGCCCGTAGCAGTCGCTATGGGCTATTCTTTGATCGATGAAATCCCCAGGTCAGTGCCCGCACTGACGGGATTATAAGCAGAAAAATTTAACAACTGAAAACTGTTTTAAACATGGCAATTACAGCTGCTGATGTAAATAAACTTCGGCAAGAGACCGGAGCAGGCATGATGGACTGCAAAAAAGCCCTGACCGAGGCCGACGGTGATTTTGAAAAAGCCAAAGAGGTGCTGCGCAAGCAGGGCCAGAAAATAGCCGATAAGCGGGCTGACAACACGACGGCTGAAGGCATCGTGCTGGCACACGTGAGTGAAGATGGCAAAAGCGGTAAGGTAATTGCCCTGGCCTGCGAAACGGAGCCCGTATCGAAAGTAGCTGATTTTCAAAATCTGGCCATGACCGTGATGAGTACCGCTGTTGCTACCCACGCCACCGACAAAGCAACCCTGCTGTCAACGCCCCAGGCCGACGGACGGTCTCTGCAGGATCACATCACCGACCTGATGGGCAAAATAGGGGAGAAAGTAGAAGTAGCTTCGTTCGAGCTGGTATCAGGTGATAAAGTTGTTTCGTACATTCATTCGAACGGCAAATTAGGTGTTCTGGTTGGCCTCACCAATACCAACGGTTCCGATGTAACAGAAGTGGGGAAAGACATTGCCATGCAGATTGCAGCCATGAAGCCGGTAGCGCTTGACAAGGACGGCGTCGACGCAACCATCGTGGAGCGTGAAATAGAAATCGGCAAGGAGCAGGCCCGTCAGGAAGGAAAGCCTGAGGCCATGCTTGAAAAAATTGCCATGGGTAAACTCAACAAGTTCTATAAAGAGAGCACGTTGCTGAATCAGGAATTTGTGAAAGATAACTCAATGACAATTGCTCAGCTACTGGAAAAAACCAGCAAAGGCTTGACGGTGTCTGCCTTCAAGCGTGTAGCAATTGGATAAATAGCTGTATGTTACCTACCGCTTAGTAAATACCCGGCTATTTAGCCGGGTATTTTGCTGTTTTTTAATTATGGCAACAGTAACTATGAGTTACATATACAGAAAGTAATTACTTTTGCTAAGTAGGAGACCCTATTTATGCAGCGCTTCACTGACGAAGAACTAGTTAGCCAGTATCTCGAAACCGGTCATAATGACTATTTCGAGCAGCTGTATGCGCGTTATTGTAATAAGGTTCACCAAAAATGCCTGTCCTTTACGAAAGATAATATGCAGGCAGAAGATTTAACGCAGGATATATTCATCAGGTTAATAGCAAAATTAGACGGATACAAAAAACAGGCTAAGTTTTCGACCTGGCTGTATTCAATTACACATAACTACTGCGCAGATCAGATAAAGACCCCTCGCCGACGCTATGAAACAGGCGCAACTGAAAATTGGGATGGCCTGAACATACCCGTCGATGACTCAGCCGAACGGGAAGAAGTAGAAGACCAGTTGATTCGGCTTGCTATGAGCAGGCTCAGTGCTGAGGAACAGGACTTACTTCGGCAGAAATATCAGGACGAAGTAAGTATTAAAGATCTGGCCACCTATTACTCCCTGACCGAAAGCGCTGTGAAAATGCGCTTAAAACGGTCAAGAGACCGCCTGCGGGAGCTATATCAGCAAGCGGTTGCAGTCTAGAAATTTTCTTCCTGCGTTCGGATGTATCGTACACTTACAGACTCATCACTATAAAATGAGATCTTTCGGACAGTGAGGTGTTCTGCCTATTAGTACACAAACAGTTTTGTTCCCCTATCGCTTCCAGTATTTAATGTACCCAAACGTAAGATTGGCTTGTTAAGAGAATTCAGAACATTTATTGCTCAGGGTAACGTATTGGATTTAGCCATTGGTATAATTATCGGTGCCTCCTTTACAAAGATTGTTAATTCCCTGGTAGAAGATATTCTTAACCCAATCATTGGTCTGCTAATCGGCGGAACAGACCTGACGCAGTGGAAAATCGTCCTTGTAGAGGCTGTAGGAAAAACGCCCGAAGTGGCTATCCGCTATGGAAACTTTCTGAACAATGTTGTTCAGTTTCTAATCGTTGCCTGGGTCATTTTTTTGATTGTAAAAGCGGCAAACCACGCTCGGCTGTCCAGCTTACTCGGGCCGAAGGAGTAAACCAACCGGAGGAAAGTTTTTGAGAAAGCCCCGGCCGTTGGTCGGGGCTTCTTTATTTATGCGTTATTTTGCCCTAATAGCAGTTGACTATGGCAGCAGGGAAATTAGTAATTCTTGGCGGGGGCGAAAGTGGC
This sequence comes from Spirosoma sp., assembly GCA_035296465.1. Lineage (GTDB taxonomy): Bacteria > Bacteroidota > Bacteroidia > Cytophagales > Spirosomataceae > Spirosoma. The sequence goes on along the minus strand of DATHAW010000523.1, from coordinate 5,810 downwards.
GTAGGAGCGGCTCTGCTGGCACAAGCCAGAGACTACGATGTTTTCCTGTCCGATAAAGGAGTTTTGTCTGACCATTATCGGGCAACGTTGCAGCGGGCCGGTATTCCATTTGAAGAAGACCAGCATACTGAGGAACGGATTCTAGACGCCATAGAAGTGGTAAAAAGTCCGGGTATTCCAGGAACCGCATCGCTGGTTCAGAAGCTCCGGGCGCAGGGAACGCCGGTTATCTCCGAAATTGAGTTTGCCGCCCGCTACACTAAAGCCAGACTCATTGGAATCACTGGCAGCAATGGGAAGACTACCACTACACTGCTGACGTATCATTTGCTCAAAACGGCGGGCTTCAACGTGGGGCTAGCTGGTAACGTGGGGGACAGCTTTGCCAGACAGGTCATCGACGATGCATTCGATTACTTTACGCTTGAGCTGAGCAGCTTTCAACTGGATGATATGTACGACACGCATCTGGACGTAATGGTCTTGCTCAATATAACACCCGACCACCTCGACCGCTACGATTATAACTTTCAGAACTACGTAAATTCTAAATTCAGGATTCTGCAACAGGCCCGGCCCACGGATGAATTTATTTATTTCGCCGAAAGTGAACCTATTTTAACGGAACTGGCAAGACGTAATCCGGCTGTCCATCGCCTGCCCGTGTCACTCGAAACCGCCGTTGACGAAGGCGGGTATCTCGCCCATGGACAACTGAGTACCAACTACGGAGGAAAGACATTTGGGATGCAACAGGACCAGACGACGCTGCTGGGGCCGCACAATGCAATAAATACGCTGGCGGCCGTCCTGGCTGCTCAGTCAGTGGGTGTAACAAACGAATCGATTGCCGAAGGCCTCAAAACGTTTGTGAATGCTCCCCACCGGCTGGAGCCGGCCGGAACCATCGATGGGATTCAGTTCATCAATGATTCAAAAGCAACCAACGTCGATTCCGTATACTACGCCCTGTCGAGCATGAACGCACCCGTGATTTGGATAGCGGGGGGCCTGGACAAAGGAAACAACTACGCGCAACTCGATGAATTAGTCAGCCAGAAAGTAAAGGCCCTGATTTGTTTAGGGGTCGATAATCATAAACTAAGAGCGTACTTCGACGGCAAAGTGCCTTCAATATATGAAACGCAGGATATTCAGGAGGCTATAGCCAGGGGGCGGGCGATGGGAGAACCCGGCGACGTAGTCTTACTGTCGCCAGCCTGCGCCAGTTTCGACCTGTTCCGAAATTATGAAGATCGGGGAAACCAGTTCAAAGCCGCCGTTCGACACGTAAGCAGGAATGCCCAGGGGCAAACGCATTCGTAACAACTCATTGATTAAGAAAAAATGTTTCTTCGCGACTGGATTCAAACGCATCTGAAAGGCGATCGCCAAATCTGGTGGATAGTACTGTATTTATCCATTATGAGCGTACTGGTTGTTTATAGCGCGGTCGGCACAAAAGCTTTTCGTGAACTCGACGGGAATACCGAAGCCTTCCTGTTCAAACACGGCTCCTTATTACTACTAGGTTTGGCCTGTACGTACTTTGCCCATCGGATCAACTATATCTACTACGCCAAGCTATCTAAATTCGGGTTGTGGTTGTCCATCCCATTGCTACTCTGGGCATTTTTTAAAGGAACAAACCTGAACGATGCGTCTCGCTGGGTTACGATCCCCATTATTAACCAAACCTTTCAGCCGTCAGATTTAGCCAAGCTAGCCCTGATTTCGAACCTGGCGGCCATGCTCGCTAAGCGGCAGCGGATTATGAGCGACCCGAGTGTGCTGTTCAACCTGATTATCTGGATTGGCCTGATCTGCTCACTAATTATTCTATCCAACACGTCGACCGCCCTGCTGCTGGCGGCAACCTGTTTTCTCCTTATGTACATTGGCCGGGTGCCGGTGCGGTATTTAGCTTACATGATTGGGGTGTGTGTTCTTTTCGGCGGCATGGCCCTAATGGTGGGTCAGCGCTTTGGCACCGCTACTAACCGGATGAAAAGTTTTATGGACTCCGATACCATTGTGTATCAGGTAGAGCAGTCCTACATCGCCCTGGCCAATGGTGGGCTGCAGGGGCAGGGACCTGGCAACAGCCACCAACGCAACACGCTGCCCAACCCGTTCTCCGATTTTATCTATGCCATCATCGTGGAAGAATATGGACTGCTTTTCGGTGGTATTCCGGTTGTACTGGCCTACATTCTATTTCTCTGGCGAGGCATGAAAACGCTTCAGAAAGCTACGCGTCCTTTTGGTGGGCTGCTGTCGGCCGGGCTGACGTTCAGCATAGTTTTTCAGGCTTTTGCCAGCATCTGCGTAGCCATCGGTCTGGCTCCCGTTACGGGCCAGCCGCTTCCGTTGCTTAGCATGGGCGGTACGTCGCTGATATTTACGGGCTTAGCCATCGGAATTGTGCTGAGTGTAAGCCGCGACGAGGTGGATGAGAGTAAAATTTAAGCGTACTAATGATGGTGCGTCCGTCGTGGCAAACCACGTACTGTACCAACCGACGACAAACCCTGAACTGAATGAATGTAATTATCAGCGGAGGAGGAACCGGCGGTCATATTTACCCGGCCATCGCCATTGCCAACGAGCTAAAAGTGCTGGATCCGTCGACCGAGATTCTATTCGTAGGGGCTGAGGGCAAGATGGAGATGGAGAAAGTGCCCAGGGCTGGCTACAGAATAGTGGGCCTGCCGGTGGTTGGCATCAAACGCGAACTGAGTTTGGCTAACCTGGCTTTCCCCCTGAAATTAGGCCGAAGTTTTCTGAAAGCGCAGGGCATTGTCCGGGACTTTAGACCCGATGTAGCCGTGGGTGTGGGTGGCTACGCTAGTGGTCCGTTGCTGCTGGCTGCGTCGCTCAGGGGCATTCCAACGCTTATTCAGGAACAGAATTCCTATGCCGGGCTAACCAACAAAGTGCTGGCACGCTGGGCCGAACGTATCTGCGTGGCTTATCCGGGCATGGAGGCCTTCTTTCCCGCCGACAAGATCAGACTAACCGGGAATCCCGTCCGTAGCGACATTCAGTTTGCCGATCAGCAGGTTGCGGACGCACAAATATTTTTTGGCCTGGAACCCAACCGCCCGACGCTATTGGTCATCGGCGGAAGTCAGGGTGCCCGAACGCTGAATGAAAGCATGGAAAAGGGTTTAAAGCAATTTGCCGATGCAGGCATTCAGGTGATCTGGCAAACGGGGCCTGCGTTCATCGAGCGGGCTCAAACGGCCATAGGTGCCGTGGGCTCGCCACACCTGAAGGCGTTTGACTTTATCTATGAAATGGACAAAGCCTACGCTGTTGCCGATGCGGTCGTCTCGCTGGCGGGGGCCTTGTCGGTGTCTGAACTGTGTCTGGTAGGCCGAGCCGCTATCCTGGTGCCGTTTCCGGCCGCTGCCGAGGATCACCAGACTAAAAATGCGATGGCGCTGGTCGAACGTAACGGAGCTATTTTACTACCTGATCAGCAGGCCCGTGCCCAACTCGTTCCGGCCGCGCTGAATCTGCTCAATAACCCGGCGCAGCGGCAGCAACTTAGCACTCAGATTAAAACCTTAGCAAAACCCAATGCTGCCCGCGACATTGCGGAAGAAGTAATGAAACTGCCAAAAACTGGATAAAGAGAGTCAGGAAAATCGGTCAAAATCCTTGCCTGCCTCTGCTCCCCCTTTTCTCTTATCGTCTCTCTACATGACATTAAATCAGTTTAAATACATTTATTTTCTCGGTATCGGGGGTATTGGTATGAGCGCACTGGCCCGCTGGTTTGGCGTAAATGGCTATGTCGTGGCTGGCTACGACAAAACGCCTACCGCCCTTACCAACGCGCTGGAGGCCGAAGGGATGACCATTCATTTTAGGGAGGATGTATCCCAGATTCCCGGTGTCTTTCGCGAAAATCCAGACCAGACCCTCGTCATTTATACCCCTGCCGTGCCGGTCACCCATGCTGAATACATCTACCTCACCGAGCAGGGCTTTGTGTTGCAAAAACGATCGCAGGTGCTGGGACTGCTGGCCGGGCAGATGAAAACCGTGGCCGTGGCCGGTACGCATGGCAAAACAACCACCTCGTCGATGGTGGCCCACATCCTGCGCCATGCGGGCGTTAACTGTGCTGCTTTTCTGGGCGGTATCACAAACAACTACGGTACAAACTTCCTGCTCAATGAACCCGCCGACGATTTGCGGTCGGTGGTCTGCGTAGTCGAAGCCGACGAGTTCGATCGGTCGTTTCTGACCTTGTTTCCGCAACTAGCCATTGTGACCTCTACCGATGCCGACCACCTGGACATTTATGGTGCTCATGATGCCGTTCTGGAGTCGTTTGGAATGTTCGTTAGTCAGATCGATTCGGAGGGTATTTTGTTTATGAAAAAAGGCTTGTCACTGGCCGGGAGAACAAAAGCAAGGGTTCGTGAGTATTCGTTGCAGGAAGGCGACTTCCATAGCCGACAGCTAAGAATTGATGAGGCCACGTTTGTGTTTGATTTAGAATACGAAAATGGTGTCATTTGTGCTATTAAGTTAGCCGTTCCTGGATTTCATAACGTAGAGAATGCCGTGGTAGCTGGAGCCGTAGCCCTTGAACTTGGTGTATCGCCGGAGGCAATCCAATCGGCGTTAACCAGTTATCGGGGGGTCCGTCGCCGGTTCGAGTATGTACTTAAAACCGACCGGGCTGTACTGATCGACGACTATGCGCACCATCCGGCCGAAGTCAGGGCTTTCCTGTCGTCGGTAAAGGCACTTTACCCGGATCGGCAACTGACGGCCGTATTCCAGCCGCACCTGTTTAGCCGTACCCGCGATTTTGCTGACGGTTTCGCCGAAAGTTTGTCATTAGCTGACCACGTAATCCTGCTGGACATCTACCCGGCACGGGAGGCACCGATGGAAGGCGTTACCTCAGACCTGATTTTTCGGAACATACAATCGAAAACTAAGCAACAATGTACGCTGGATGAAGTAGTCGACGTTGTGCGGGACAGGAGGCCTTCATTGCTCGTAACAATTGGTGCTGGGGACATCGATAAATTGCTTCCGGCCCTAAAAAAGGCGTTACAAGACCAATAGATAAAAATATCTGTATTTTCACTAAGCTTATTTACAGATGTTCTTTACCTTTAAATCAATCCGAAAGTGGCTATTCGCCGTGGGTGGGCTTTTAGGCTTGTTTGGTCTGATTGCCTTCACGGAAGTACGGCACAGAGAGAAGCGTGTTCAGGCAGTGGTCGTTCAACTCGATGAGGTCGATGGCCACCGATTTCTGACAAAGCGGGATGTGACGGGCTACCTGACCAACGGAGGGGCAGACCCAGTGATTGGGCAGGTGTACACGGCCCTGGATCTGCGTCGGCTGGAAAGGCGGTTGCGGCAGCACGGGCTGGTGAAAAATTGTCAGGTATCGTGCGACTTGCCGGGAAATTTACTCGTCACGATCGAGCAGCCGAACCCAGTGGCGCGGTTAGTCACGTTGGACGATGGGGCGCAGCCGATACGGGGGCAGTATGTAAGCGAAGAGGGCCGGTTTTTTCCAATTTCGATGAACTACTCCGCCCGGGTGCCCCTGCTGACGGGTCCCTATTTTGCCCGGAACCGATCACTGGCTGGTGAACGCAACCGGTCGTTACTGACGATGCTGAAACAAATTCAAACCGATCCGTTTTGGCGGGCGCAGATTGCCGAACTGTCGGTTGATGAGCAGGGCGACGTGACAATGTGGCCTCAAATGGGGACGCATCAGATCGAGTTTGGCCAGCCAGATGATCTGGAGGTTAAGTTTAAGAAAT
>DATHAW010000522.1:0-10908 GCA_035296465.1 Spirosoma sp. | reverse complement strand
ACCAGTTTATTCTCCAGATCAAAAATCTTATACGAGTTACCCGATTCTATCAGAACTGACCCCGAATCGCCATAAAACATGACGCCCACACTCGTCCCTTCGATGGTTCGTCCGTTGCAACTCCTCCCCTCCCACGTCATGGCGGTGTTGTTGGCAAACTCCAGATTTATCACCTGCGTATCGGGAGCCTCCCAATCATCCTTGTACCGGTAGCGGCCACCCGAAGAGGTCACTTTGGTTGGGTACTCTACGCCCAGACCCCAGCGCATCAGGTCCATCATGTGCGTTCCGTTGTTCAGGGCCTCGCCGGTACCCCAATGCCACAGCCAGTGCCAGTTGTAGTGAATAAGGTTGTCTTTATAGGCACGACGAGGTGCAGGCCCCTGCCACAGATCATAATTCAGCCAGGATGGAACGGCTACCTCCTTGCCAACGCCAATCGATGCCCGGTTGTTGGTATACCACCCTTTGGCAAAATAAGGCCGGCCGATTACGCCATTTTGCACCTCACGAATAGCCTGCGCCACATTGGGCCACGACCGGCGCTGGTTCCCCATCTGAATGACGTTTTTATATTTTTTAGCGGCTACTACCAGCAGTTCACCTTCGTGCGGATTGTGGCTGCATGGCTTTTCCAGATAGACGTGTTTGCCGGCTTTAGACGCCAGTATCGCTGCGGGGGCGTGCCAATGGTCGGGAGCGGCTATAATTAGCGCATCTACGTCCTTATCCTCAAGCGCTTTCCTAAAATCGGGCTGGTTTTTAGGCTTCGATTTTTGAATACGTTCTACCGTAGCCAGGCACTTATCAGCAGCCCTCGTATCGACATCCGATACGGAGATTACTTCACAATTTGGCTGGAGCGCGTAATTTTCCGCAAGCGCCAGTCCACGGCTGTTCACGCCCATCATACCTACCGTGACTTTTTCATTAGCCCCCCAAATCCGGGCGTAACTTTTAGAACTAAAACCGGGCAAAATTCCGCCAGCCGATACAATTACGGTACCGGTAATCACTTTCCGGATAAAGTCCCTACGCGAATCATCAGAGCAGTCGCTTACCGTGTTTTTCATAACGATACCATATTGAAGAAAAGCTTATCTGTAGCTTGTAATTAGTAAGGCAGGTGGTCAGTTGTTCTCCTGAAAAGGATTTGGAATTTTCACTAAATCCTGAATTTCCTTCCCCTCGTGTTCGAACCGGGCTAGCGTATATACTGTGCCGTCGGCACCGATGGCAATGGAGTTTACATACGTGGGGCGGGTGCCATCCGGGTAGAAAACAGGCCCGTGGTCCCGATAGCGCTGGCTGGGTATATTGTACGTGATCAGATGCAGGTTTTCTATCCCTTTTACGCCCCCTTTGGCAATTTCATCCTCACCTTTTACCCGTTTGCCGTCCACGTAGACTGGACCTCCGGTGAGGTAATAGATTGTTTGGCCATCCGGCCCCGGCTGAAATCCCAGATAGCCGTAGCTGAACTGGTCAAACATACCGCTTTGCCTGGATGGCTCCGATGCAATCCGCTCCACTAGTTCCAGCCTAGGCTTACGGGGGTCAAAACGAAACAGATAACCCGAGCTACCATGCACGCTATACGCCACTTCTTCAGACGAATGCCAGAAAATCTTTCGCCAGTTGTAGGCCATACTTCCCGGCCGGGTGGGGTTGTACTTGCCAAAATAATCAAGCCGCAAATCTACGCCATCCAGTTTCCTGAGGGTTGCAGCATCAGGCCGGTAAGTGATGATGTCACCTTCAGCCGTTGACAGATAGACTGCTCCATCTTGGGGGTCAACAAACATCGATCGGCAAATAACCCGGTAATCCTGGCCTACTTCACCAGCTTCACCCCGTTGACAAGTCAGTCCGGCGTTTGTTAGCTTACCCGTGTTAATGTTGTATTGAAGCAAATAGCCTGATGGCCAGGTGAGAGCATAAATATGCCCCCGGTCTCGGTCAAGGGTCATAGTGATAAGCCCCTCCCCTTCCGGCGCGATCGCTAAGTCCTCAAATTCACCACTGGCCAGATTATACGACAGGATATGACCACCGGGGTAGAGTTCGTAGCCATCCGGTGCATGCTGGGGTAGGCATTCCATTCCGTCAATCATTTCATAAACGCCAATGTGCGTTACGAAATAAAGTTTACCACGATTTTCGTAAAACCGGACGTGGCTCTTACCCTGTGGGATCGCATTTTTACCCTTTTCTCCACAAACTTCGGTCAAATCCGCCAAAAACCGGGTTTTGTCGGTATGAGGATCATAGACATACATCTGGCCGCCCTGTTCATACGATTCTGACGAGAGAACGTAGTAAATTTTGCCATCACTGGCCGCCGAAATGGCATTATACGTATCATGTGCCAACGCAAAACCAGAATAATACCGCCTTGCTTCCAGAAAATGCGTTTTGGGCGCATCCAGATTCGCTATTTTATCCATAGGCGTATTCATTTCGTTGGTTTGTTAAGGCAGCTCCTGTTTTTCAAACCGTTAAGCACAAGTTCAGGTAAGTTAATTTTTGGCGGAGCATACTGAGTGATTAAGCCCACTTAATCTTCTTAAGGCATCGGCACCCCGACTTGCCGGGCCAGTTTGGTAACTTCATAAAGAATGGTTGTTTCAATGGTGGCGGCCCAGACTCCCGGCAAGCCATACACCATTTGCGAGGTTTCGCCTTCGTATCCTCCCTCACGCAAAACTGTTGCAGACGGGATATAGCCCATCACATCATTGGAGTAACCAGCAATGAAGGTATTCGGACCAAAAAGCTGTTTAAGCTTAATTGCATAGTCTACGACCACTTCGCCACCCAGGCTGATTACGGGCTGGTCGCCCAATTGCCAAACCTGTACCGGGTAGGGATATGATTTGGCAAACGGCTCGCCCCGGTGAAGTTGGTTAAGCATACGATTTGCCCACCGTTTCAGATACACTACGTCTCCGTTGGCAACAGCCTGCAAACTGGCTTCCGTCGGAGTTCTTGACAGAGCGAGTTCAACTTCGGAATAGGCCGTTGACACCCGCGCCGACAAAGGACGCATGGCTTCGTCCAGTACACGCTCCACTGCCGCAGCCAGTTCCCGGCCATATTGGTGAGCCAGCGGAACCGAACGGCGGGGCAAGGGATTTTGATCGCCACCCGCACTCTGAAAAAACAAGGCGGTTACGCCCGGATGGGCCTTCTCCAGTTCCAGTTGGGCAAATCCGGCATAATCTCCCGACCATTTATAGGTATCCAAAACGGTCGGGTGGCAGGAATAGCCGAACGCAATGGCTTTCAAATCGCCCTTCGCATTCAGGACCTTTATGACAGGTACCGCGTAATCGTTCGGGCCATTTAGCTCCGTCAATCTGGGCAGGGCTAATTCGTTGTTGTTACGTCGGTTCACCTGAAAGCGGGTAACCCCGTTTTGCGCATAGAGCGATACGGGTTCCAAACTGCCCAACGCGTCACCAACTAGGGCAACTATCTGATTTTCCAGTGTGGTGGAGTACCGGGCAATCTGGGCAAGCTGGTCGGCATTCAGCGGATAAATATCCGACAGTGCACTTTGCAGTACTGGCCCCGAATGCGTATGTGAACTATTCAGGATAATTTGGGCCCTCGACAAACCGAATTTTGCCTTCAACCGATCCCGAATATGATCTGATACGTTCTTGGGGAAACCCAGCAAATCAGTCGTAACGAGCACCGCCTGCTTCCCGCTTTCGTCCTGCATGACCAATGCTTTAGCCCACAAGTCATGCAGCGTACCATCGGCCGGATGGGTACGGACGGCATAGCCGGCCATCCAAATGGCTTCTTTCGGCGTAATCACGACCCTGGCAACACCTGCTTTCCAGCCCGTGAGGTTGTAGGATAAGTCACTGTTAGCTCCCGCCGGACAGGAAGTGAGTACTAAAAAGCAGATAAGGAGGGTAAGCAGACCGGCTCGCTTCATTTCTGGCTTAGCTTACTCAGTTGATCGGCGTTTTTATGCACTTTCTCGATGGCAGCGGCTATTTCCATCATATCTGCCTTACTGCCAAGCAGCATATTCTGGGTGAACCACACGGCCTCTTCGTTGCATAATTTATCGTTTTGGGGGCATTCGTTCTGCGCTACGTATTGCTTGAAATCCAGCATTTCCTTCGGGTACGTCTTCCGGAAATTTTTCGACTGAAACGCGTCGTTCAGGTAAGGCTGGTTGTTAAGAGTGGCATAACCACTGGAGCAGGGAATGCCCTCTGCCTGAAGGGCCTTTAAAAATCCGTCTCGGGACAATCCTTTGAACGATTCTTTTTGATACCGAAACGGAAAAAGGTGAAATGCGGCCCGGGTTACGTCATCGTAAAGTTTATACGGTATAATACCCGGAATATCCTTGATTTGGGATTTGAGGTAGGCCGCGTTCTCGTTTCTGGTAGTGGTTTCGCCATCCAGTCGTTTCAATTGGGCCAGGCCAATGGCTGCCTGGTATTCGGTTATGCGCAGTTTTGTTCCCTGCATGATGCTGCCGGTTCTAACCGAAGCCACCGCCGTGCCGTATGGATTGCCAAAGTTTTGGTACGAGAAACACCGATCCATAAAACCATCGTCATTACTGACAATGGCGCCCCCTTCGCCAATGGCCAGGTGCTTGGAGTTCTGAAAGCTGAAGCAACCGGCATGGCCAAAAGTGCCTACTTTCTGATGGTTAATTTCGGCCAGATGAGCCTGACAGGCGTCTTCAATTACAACCAGGTTATGCTTTTTAGCAATAGCCATTATCCGGCTCATGTTGGCGGGCAAGCCCAGAATATGGACCGGCATAATAGCTTTGGTACGCGGGGTAATTTTAGCTTCGATTTTTGCTGGATCTATCTGAAACGTTTCCGGATCCACATCGACGAAAATCGGCATCGCGCCAGTGGCCAGTATCGCCGACACGCTAGCAATAAACGTATAGGGGGGTACGATAACCTCATCGCCGGCTCTAACGTTAAGCTGATTGAGGGAGATAATCAGGGCATTGGTGCCGTTAACGACCAGCAAGCTTCGTTTAGTACCTACCGCCTGTGCCCATTTCTGCTCAAACTCCATCGTTACGTTCGCCCGTGACCAGACACCACTCCGCATTACGTCCAGCAGTTGTTGTTCGTCGGTTTTGGGATTCCAGATGGGCCAGGTTGGCCAGGTTTTGGTCCGAACCGGCGATCCACCCAGCGAAGCCGGTACGCTGGTGGGTGTATTTAAGGTCGGGACGGGCAAATGGGACGCTGAGGCTGCTTGGCTCTCGATACCGTTGGCAAGCAGCGATGGCGCTAAAACGGCTCCCAGACTGGTCAGGGAATTCCGCCTGATGAATTCGCGTCGCGAAACGTTCTTCTTTGCCATGCTCTTCTGGATTTAAAAGCCTGATAGGGTTAGTCAGGTGCCTATTCTGGGTAGTAAACGACGATCGGCGCGTCATCTACCCTCATTAATTTTCGAGGTATGTATTCAGAAAGTTATCAGGTTATTGCCGTTACCGCTTCCTGATGGCTTATTTTTTCACCTTTGCCAGCACACTTTCCAGACTCACGGCCGTTCCGCCCCGTCGTTTGCTTTCGTCGGCCGCTTCCATGAACGCGAAAAGTTCAATGGTTTCGTCCGGGGTTACAGGCACTTTGCCGGTTTCAAAGTAGTTGATTACCTCTTTCAGCAGCGGCTCATAACCACCGTAGGGACCCATCCGAACATTGCCGGTCTTCAGATAAACCGTTCCGCCGTAATCGTGCCTGCCCGTACGGGTTCCCCGGAAGGTGCCGATGCGCCCGTCGGCCCACGTACCAACCACTACGTCGGTTCCGTCCGTGTTAATCCGTACCACCTGCCGACAACCCGTTCCCATGACCGTGTAGAGCGCTTCTATACCATGAATGCCGTACCAGAAGAAGTCAGGATGCGTTTTTTCAAGAACGGCCGGGCTGAACGTATCGGCCCCCAGTACCTGGCTTTTGTCGATTCCTTCGATTCCGTTGATATAACGTAGCGAGGAAGCTGAAAAAACGGGGATTTTGTACTTCCGTGAAGCGTCAAAAATGGCCACTACGTCCGATAGCGAGGCTGCCATGGGTTTGTCGATGAACACGCGCTTCTGGGCTTTAAGCACTTGCGTTACCTGTTCCAGGTGCAGCCGCCCGTCGTTCGTTTCCAGCAGCACGACATCCACTATTTTGAGTAAGTCCGCAATTGAGTCAACAATTTCAACATTTAATTTTTTGACTTCATCAATGTATGCGGGTATTCGCTTCGTACTGCTTTCAATATCCTTGCTGCCGTATGGATAAGCGGCCACGACCTTATAGCCAGCATAATCGGGACTAGCCCCGGTCGCATTCAACACCTTCACAAAAGCCGGGCTATGGGAGGTATCCAGCCCGATTAGGCCAACCCGCTTACCTGGTTCTGCCCTGCTATAGACCGGCCAAGTAGAATGTGCCATACTCAGCGCAGCGCTGCCCAGGGTGGCATTTTTTATAAACGTTCGGCGGTTGTGCGTACAGCTATTCATACAGATGACAAGTTAGCGAAAATAAAAAGCATTGGCATTCAGTTGCTATTTACGGGTCGATAGACAGGGCTGGTTATTCAGACTGCATTACGAAGGCGAACGCAGCTGACCGCTTATCAGCAGCCAGGCCATAATCCGTTCGGCTTAATCAGTGGAACGCTGCTGGCATGTAGGTGTCTGCTCTAATCAGCCTCTGTATTACTGGCGCAACCATCATTATTTATCTGTCCATTGTGGAATCAGGCTAAATTCATCATCTACCCTGAAAGAGCCAATTTGACAGATGAAACAGATGATTAACCTTAAATTTTATTTTATGAACCACTCACCCCCATAAACGCATGCCTTTTGCTGACGTTTGCGGGAGGGAATGTGTTTGGGACGCTTGACAAACAAGGATTTATCTGTGAACAATACGTATAGTAAGTAGGTATTAGAGTCAGATTAGTCCAAGTAAATGTTGCTGGATTGCCATTAGAATGAAAGATTTGGCTAATGAGGTTGTGTGGTTTTCGCTGTAAAAGCCATAGTTTTGTGAAGGTTTGAGGTTATTTCCATCAAATTTCTGGAAGGACAAACCGAAAGAGTCTAAATTTTTCACTTTTTTTACGAGGCAAACCAACTTTCAATTTTTAACCCTTCAGTCTAGTTCAAATGAAAACACAAACTCCCCCTCCAGCATCGGCTAAAGCAGCGGCACCCAAGAAGACCTCGTCGGGTGGCTTAAATCCCGCGTTCGTTATCCCAATCCTTCTGTTGATTGGTATCCTGACGTACATGTTCGTTTTTGGCGACGGGAGCCATTTCCAGGAAGGTGACAACACAAAAGAGCCCCTACCTGGCGACTACTTCGGCACCGTCTACAAAGGTGGATTTATTGTACCTATCCTGTTTACCTGCTTCCTAACGGTATTGGTTTTCTCCATTGAGCGTTTCTTCACCATCGGCCGGGCAAACGGTACCGGTTCGATTGACGATTTCGTTCGTAAAGTGAAAGGCATGCTCGACCGTAATGATGTTGCCGGTGCCATTCAGGAGTGCGACAAGCAGAAAGGCTCGATTGGTAACGTTGTTAAAACCGCGCTGGTTAAGTACCAGCAACTATCGACCGATACAGAACTGACCAAGGAGCAAAAACTGGTATCTCTCCAGAAAGAAGTAGAAGAAGCTACTACGTTAGAGCTGCCTATGCTGGAGAAAAACCTGACTATTATTGCTACTCTTGCTTCGGTTTCAACGCTGATCGCCCTGCTGGGGACGGTACTTGGTATGATCCGGGCGTTCGCAGCTATGGGTGCTACGGGTCAGCCTGATACAGGCGCTTTGTCAACGGGTATCTCTGAGGCTCTTGTAAACACGGCGCTGGGTATCGGTACCGCGGCTATTGCGACCATCATGTACAGCTATTTTACCAGTCGTATCGACGTGTTGACCTACAACATTGACGAGATTGGTTTGAGTATTCAGCAGAATTTCGCGGCTCACAACTAAGCTGCGTCATCGACGGATCACAGTTGTGCCATTAACCATCCTCCCCGACTGATTCAGTCGGGGAGGCAGAAACCAGACTAATTATGCCTGCAGTTAAAATTAAACGTGCCAGCTCATCGGTAGATATGACGGCTATGACTGATGTGGCGTTCCTGTTGCTGACCTTCTTTATTCTGACGGCTCAGTTTCGTTCGCAGGATGCGGCCAGTATTGAGACCCCTTCGTCTATATCCGGCATTAAAGTACCCGACTCGGATATTATGACTATTGGTCTGGGCAGAGACGGCAAAGTTTATTTCGGCATCGACAATGCACAAAACCGCATTGCAATGCTCGATAACATTGCTGCCGCTAAAGGAGTCACGTTCACCAACAACGAGAAAAAGGAATTTTCGCTGATGTCGAACTTTGGCTTGCCTATTAATCAGTTGAAGTCTTACCTCAATTTGCCTAAAGAACAGCAAGGCAAGGTAAAACAGCCCGGAATTCCAACCGATTCGAGCGGCACAGCGCCAACGAATGAGCTGAAAGAATGGGTTTACAACGCCCGGAAGGCCAACAACAAATTGCGGATTGCGGTAAAAGGCGATAACCTTGCCAAATTCCCGGAGTTCAAAAATGTATTGGCTACGCTTCAGGCGCAGAACATCAATAAATTCAACCTGATCACCGGTACGGAAGCTCCCCCGGCAGGCTGGAAAGCAGACTAACCTGGTTTATCGTTAACAGCGACAAATCATAAACCAAACAAGCCATGGCAGAAATTAACACTGGCGGTGGGGGTGGTAAACATGATGGTGGTAAGGTACGGTCCAAAAAAGTATCCACCCGCGTCGATATGACGCCGATGGTTGATTTAGGATTCCTCCTGATTACCTTTTTCATTCTGGCCACCACCCTGAGTAAACCATCGTCAATGACGCTTAACGTGCCCGACAAAACTAAAAAGGAAGAAACAGAGCCGATCAAAGCTTCCAACGTAATGACGGTTTTTTTAGGGAAGGACAACAAGGCGCATTACATATTTGGTAAAGCAGCCAACGAAGACCCTGAACTAAAAACGGTTGGCTACGGCTACGAATTTCGGCAGGCTGTTCAGGAAAACACCCGGAAAGTTGGGCCAGACAAATTTGTGATTGTGTTAAAACCAACTAAGCTATCGACCTACAAGAACATGGTTGACGTGCTGGATGAAATGGCGATCACAAAAACGAAACGCTACGCGCTGGTCGATGTAATGACACCAGATGAGAAAAAACTTCTCAAGGACAAGGCTAAATTAGACGTATAACACCATGGCAGAAACTCCAAATACTGCAACACTCGATGACATCGTGTTTGCAAACCGGAACCAGGAATATGGTGCCTATTCGTTGCGGAAACAGTATCCGAAGACTGTAACACGTGCCCTCATCATTGGTGGCATCCTGTTTACGATTGGCGTACTCGCCCCGACAATTATAACGGCCCTGACCCCGGAACCCGAAAAACAGGCAATGGTTGAGGTAGACCTGATGAAGTTGCCGCCACCACCCATTGACCCGAACGAACCGCCACCACCACCTCCGCCACCGGTCGAATTGCCCAAGGTGAACACGGTTAAATTTCTTCCGCCCGAAGTAAAGCCGGATGAAGAAGTTCCCGAAGAAACACCGCCACCAGCCGTGGAAGAGTTGAAAGAAGCGGTAGCAGCCGAAAAAACGCAGGAAGGTGACCCCAATGCCGAAGAGGTAATTGCGGCTCCGGAAGCTACCGCTGCCCCAACCAAAGTAGAGGTGGCTGTTGAAGCCGCACCAAAAGAAGAGCAAATCTTTACGGTGGTGGAGCAGCAACCTGAGTTTACTGGCGGTATGGCCGCTTTAGGTCAGTATCTGCAAAAGAACCTCCGGTACCCAGCAGCCGCCCAGCGGGCCAACGTAGCGGGTAAGGTGTTTATCAGTTTCGTGGTGAACACAGATGGTAGTATTCAGGACGTACAGGTGCTGAAAGGTCTAGGCTTCGGCACCGACGAAGAAGCACAGCGCGTGGTGAAAAGTATGCCGAAATGGCGGCCAGGTAAACAGTCGGGTCGGCCGGTGCGGGTAAAATATAACCTGCCGATCAACTTTACGCTGGAATAAATCCCATGCGCAGACAAAATACAAGACCGGCGCGGCTGACGCTGTATGTTGCAGTGCTGGCTTCGCTGGCTTATCTGGGAGGAGGCATCGCACTGATTGCCTCCTCTCAGTCTTTTGGTGTGTTCCCTGAGCCGGGGTTGCTTCGCTACGTGATGGGAATATTGTTATTAATATATGGAGGTTTTCGTGCATACCGCGCCTATCAGAGTTTTCAGAACAATGACTAAGGGTTATTTTGGCGCTGTGATGCTGTCGATTAGCTTATTCACAGCCCTGTTAGGAGGTTGCGATAGCGGCAAACCACCGTTGGACAATCCTTCGCGAGGAACCATTACCGTAGCCGCCGACGAATCGTTCTTGCCATTGGTCACTCAGCTAACATCTGCTTATTCGGGTATATATCCCAACGCTCATTTCAAGGTTGTATTCAAACCCGAACAGGAAGCCATAAACATGATGCTTCATGACAGCGCCCGTTTGGTATTCACGACCCGCAAACTGACCAAGAATGAACGGCTTAAGCTGGATGAACTAAAGATTAAAGGAGCGACCGAAAAAATAGCAACCGACGGTGTCGCACTCATCGTCAATCGGGCTAACACCGATAGTCTGATCACCATGGATGAGCTACGGTCCATTTTCAGCGGTCGAACAAAACAGTGGTCGCAGCTCAGAAATGGAGGTCAGCCAAGCCCTATTACGTTAGTCTTCGACAATAACAATTCAAGCAACCTGAATTTTATCCTAGATACGCTTCACGTAACCGATGTAAAG
>DATHAW010000521.1:0-19779 GCA_035296465.1 Spirosoma sp. | reverse complement strand
GATTAGTAGAGGTGCTTTCGGGCGGTATTCGCAAACCCGTTAACGATGGTCCCGATATGAAGCCCGAACCGGGAATGGACCTGTATACAACGATCGACGTCAACTATCAGGACATGGCCGAATCGGCACTACGGTCGACACTCGAAAAATACAATGCGGCTAAAGGGTGCGTAATTGTAATGGAAGTGGCAACCGGCGAAATCCGCGCGATGGCAAACCTTTCCCGGCGTGGCCGGGGCAAGGGTGGTGCGGCAATCCGAGCGAATACGTACGTTGAAAATTTCAATCATGCGCTGGCGGACCGTACTGACCCCGGCTCTACGTTTAAGCTGGCCACCATGATGGCCCTACTGGAAGAGAAGGCCATTTCGCTGAATCAGCCAGTGGCAACCGGGAATGGTTCAACGACCTACAATGGCCTACGTATTCACGATGCCAGCCGAACGGGTAAAGGAACGATCACGGCTCGTCAGGTATTTGAGAAATCTTCGAACGTTGGCACTCACCTGCTCATGAAAAGTTACTTCTACAGCCGACCCGACCTGTATTGCCACTATCTACGTCAGTTTCGGCTGACCGAGCCAACGGGTATTCATATGAAAGGAGAAGCTATACCGATAGTGCGTAACCCCGATATGAAAGGGTGGAGCAAAGTTTCGCTAACGTCAATGTCCTACGGGTATGAAATGCAGATTACTCCGCTCCAGATGCTGACTTTTTACAATGCCGTCGCCAACAACGGCCGGTGGGTACGTCCGATGCTCGTTAGGCAAGTTAAACTTGCTGATGAGGTAATCGAAGACAATAGGCCACAGGTGAGCTCTAAACCGATTTGCTCACCCGAAACGGCCCGTAAAGCCCAGGAACTGCTTCGGGGTGTGGTTGAACACGGAACGGCCAAACACATTAACAATCCTAACTACGCCATTGCCGGTAAAACGGGTACGGCCCAAAAAATTGTGAACGGTCTTTACCAGGTCGGCAAATATTATACATCATTCATTGGCTATTTTCCAGCTAACAACCCTAAATACAGTATGATTACGGTTGTGGACAGTCCGCAGGGAAACAACATTGACCTTCTTTACGCCGGAGCCGTGGCCGCACCCGTATTCAAAGAAATAGCTGACCGGATTGTAGCCTACGACATCCGAATGCACGCGCCCCTTCGTCCGGGCGGCCGACAGGCGCGCCCGGCAGGTGCCCTGCTGGCAGGTTACGCCGACGACCTGCATACCCTTAGCACCAATATGAACCTGGCCGGTGAACCATCGACTGAGGGCTGGGTAGAAACGACAGCCGACGGCCGCTGGAAATCAAGACCAACCCGGACCGATCAGGTGCCTGACGTCAGGGGCCTGACCCTGCGCGATGCGTTATTTCTGCTGGAAAACCGGGGGTTCCGGGTGCTCGTGGAGGGGCGGGGCAAGGTGCAGGAGCAATCTGTTGAACCAGGCATCGGGGTAGGCGGAATAGCGGCCAAAACCATCACGCTTAAACTGGGATAAAGAAAACGGCTACCAGCATTGTCTATGTCACCGTACACCATTCCTGATCAAACCCGCATTGGCCACATTCATTTGAAAGTTGCCGATCTGGACCGCGCCTTAGCATTCTACTGCGATCTGCTCGGCTTTACAATCACGACTATGTACGGCGATCAGGCCGCTTTCATCTCGGCAGGAGGTTATCATCATCACATTGGCCTGAACACCTGGTATAGCAAGGGAGCTCCGGCAGCCCCTGTACGTAGTACCGGTTTATTTCACACCGCTATTCTATATCCTACGCGCCGGGATTTAGCGGTGGCCCTACAGCGGCTGATCGATGCGAAATACCCAATCACAGGCGCATCGGATCACGGCGTTTCAGAAGCCATTTACCTTGACGATCCCGACCAGAATGGAGTCGAACTGTATTGGGACCGGCCAACCGATCAATGGCCGCAGAAGCCCGATGGATCCCTTGAGATGTATACCCACCGATTGGATATAGACGGCTTGTTAGCTGAATTAACGTAATTAGTCTCTTTATTTTATAGTAGTTCGGCTGGCAGTTTGCGCAGTTAATGGGTATCGGTGCCATGCCTAATCCTTAAAGCGGCCTCAGCACCAGTTTACGCCAGCGAACTTTAATACCGCCCCCGTCGTGTATTTGGAGCGCTATGGAGCCAGTAGCTGCACCAATTTTTGCATCGTGCATATCGACCATCGACTTGCCGTTCAGATACGTCTGAACGTGGTCGCCCCCAACCCGGATGCGGAGTGTATTCCATTCGCCTGGTTTAAGGATGGTTTCTTTTTCGTCCGGTATTCTCTCTAACCATTCCCGGCCATACGATTCATAAATACCGCCCGTGTCATGCCCTTTAGGGGCCACCTCAACCTGCCAGCCGCTGATTTTCGTTCCCTCAATGCTCGACCGGAAGAAAACTCCGCTGTTGCCATTCGCTTCCTGTTTGAACTGCACCGACAGGTCGAAATTCTTATAGGCCTGTTCCGTAGCCAGGTAGCCGTACTTTTTGTCGGGACCGCTTTCGCAGACGAGTTCACCATTCTCAACATACCATTTTTCGGTGCCGTATATTTTCCAGCCACTTAAGTCTTTGCCATTGAAGAGAACGACTTTTTTGGCTGGAGCAGCCATCATAAACGTGCCGAGCAGCAGCCCGAAAAGCAGGATTCGATTCATTGTTAGCGTTATTTTGATTGTAAGAATAATTTAGCGTGAACCAGCCATAACTACACAAACTGGGGCCGGTACGCTCACCGATTGGCCAGTGAACGTCAGTTTTCCGGTTTTTTGATCCCGTTTAAAAATGGCAATGGTATCTGAGTCCTGGTGGGCTACAAAAATAAAATCGCCTTTGGGATCAATCATAAAATTGCGTGGTGTTTTCCCCATCGTTGGTTCATCGCCCAGTGAAGTGAGTTTACCGTTGCTGTCGATGGCAAACATAGCCAGTGCGTTGCGGCCCCGGTTCGATTGGTAGAGAAACCGGCCCGATGGGTCGATGTGAATATCGGCGCTTGTATTCTCGCCACTAAAGGCATCAGGCAGTGTTTTAACGCCATCGCTCAGCAGTGTCAGTGCTCCTGTTTTGGCATTGCGGCTAAACACGGCCACGGATGAGGTCAGTTCTTCTACCAGGTACGCAAACTTACCATTGGGATGAAATGTAAAATGGCGCGGACCGGAGCCGGGCGTCACAGACACGTAGGGCGTTTGAGCAGGCTTTACGGTGCTGTTTTTTACATCGGGCTCGAAGATATTCAGTTTGTCCGTACCGAGGTCTGCTACGTATATGAAACGATTGTCAGGGGATACGGTAGTCGAATGGACGTGCGCTTTTTCCTGTCGCTTAGCATTGGGTCCCCTGCCGGTGTTCTTTACGCTGTCGGTGGCTGCGTCCAGCATACCATCGGATTTTATGGGCAGGACCGCTAAACTTCCTCCGCCGTAATTAGAAACAAAAGCGGTTTTACCTGTTTGATCGATACTAATATGGCATGGCCCCTCCCCCACCGACGACTGCCCGTTCAGGAATGTAAGTTTGCCGGTCGCTTCATCGATGGCATATGCACTTACTGCCCCAGCCCTGGACGCTCCCGTTCTAGCGGCCTCGTTGACCGAGTAGAGGTATTTTTTTGACGGATGAATCGCCAGAAATGAGGGACTTTTGTTATTAGAAACCGTTTGCAGTGGTTTCAACGTCCCCGCTTTTCGATCAAACTCAAAGACATAGATTCCTTCGCTGCCTCGTAAGGAATAGGTGCCTACGTAGATGATTTCTTTGACAGACTGAGCATTGGCAGTCAAACTTGAAAGAGTTAGCAACAACGATAGACCGACTGATAGTTTGGACATGTGGATTACAACTGGTGGGTGTTATAAGCAGAAAGATAGCTTAACCTACCGGCTCAGGCAGCAGACGTATCAAAACTGGCAGCTGGAAAGAGGCATCCAGGAGTTGCCGATGGCTTCTTTATGTATGCTTGTTCTATCGGTTTTTGATTTCTGTAAATCAAGCTAAATCTTATAGAAACTTTGGATTCAGATTTGTTATTACCCAAATCAAGTGAGTAAAACGGTTGGTCTGAATCATTTACCTTTGTGTTACGATTAACCATGTCGACGTATCATAGCGTCAATAACTCACTTTTCATTATTCATTAAATTTTCTGTCTATCTCTATGAAACGAGTATTGATTGTTTTCGCAGCTGTAGCTATGCTCTCCTCTTGCAACAGCAAGAAGCGGTTGGCTGAAATTAAAACCCTTCAGGAGGCCCGCGACAAGGCCGTTGCTTCGCTTACGGAATGCGATCAGCGGACAGCCGATCTGCGTTCCCAGTTGTCGGCGAAAGACACGGATATACAAGGAAAAGACAAGCAGGTTGGTGACCTGCAAGCCCAAATTGATTACCTCAAAAAGACCAATACCAACCTGCTCGACCGGATGTCAGACCTGTCGATCGTGAGTAAATCGGGTGCCGAAAGCATCAAAAAATCGCTCGAAACCCTTAACGAACAAACCAAGTACGTCAACAACCTCAATACCAGCATTCAGCGCAAAGACTCAATCAACCTGGCCCTGGTTATGAACCTGAAGCGATCCCTGGAAGACATTAACGATCAGGACGTATCGGTTGAGGTAAAAAAAGGAGTGGTCTACGTGTCCATTTCAGACAAGTTACTTTTTAAATCGGGTAGCTACGACATTACGCCCCGTGCCGAAACCGTGCTTGGCAAAGTGGCCAAAGTCGTAAATGATCATAAAGAACTGGACATTTTGGTTGAAGGGCATACCGACGTAGTACCCATTTCGACGGCTTCCATCAAAGACAACTGGGATCTTAGTGCCCTGCGCGCCACATCCGTTGTGCGAACACTGCAAGGCAAATTTGGTGTGGCACCGGAGCGCATGACTGCTGGTGGACGCTCAGAATTTAACCCAAAAGATGATAACACTACCGCAGTAGGCCGCCAGCAAAACCGCCGGACGGAGATCATTATTACCCCAAAACTGGATCAGTTTTTCAACCTGCTCACGAACGGCCAGGCAGGAAAATAAGTCCTTATAGAAGCCTTAAACGAATCATGACTAGAGCTACTGTTTCGGTCATGATTCGTTCAAGGATTATAAACAAAAAGCCTCCCAATTTGAGAGGCTTTTTAACTTTTTTGACCACTGGGACCATGGTCAACAAGATTGATTTAGAACCGGAAGTGTGAAAACGCTTTGTTGGCTTCAGCCATACGGTGCGTATCATCCTTCTTTTTTACCGCCGAGCCTTCACCCTTAGCGGCCGCCACGATTTCGGCGGCTAACCGGTCGACCATCGTTTTCTCACCACGCGAACGAGCGTACCGGATAAGCCATTTCATGCCTACCGCGACCTTCCGGTCTGCCCGTACTTCGGTTGGCACCTGAAAGGTAGCCCCACCGACGCGACGGCTTTTTACTTCAACTGTGGGCATTACGTTATTTAGGGCCTTTTTCCACGTATCCAGACCACTTTCGTTCGTGCGTTTGGCCACTACGTCAAGAGCGTCGTAGAAAATGGAGTACGCCAGGCTCTTCTTGCCTTCGTACATCAGGTTGTTCACAAATTTGGTTACGAGGACCTCCTTGTATTTAGGATCGGGTAACACGTAACGCTTGGGCGGTTTCGCCTTTCTCATAATTGCTTCAGATTTTTGGTCTTACTCTGCCGTAGTCTTTCAACGGGCAGTTCTTGTTTATTTATTCACTTGTTAGTTACGTCGACAGATTGGGTATTCAGTCCTGACGTTTATAGCTGCTATCAGCTACCTGACATTATGACTATCTGCCGTCGAAACTATTTTTTCTTGCCTTTTGCCGGTGGCGCACCTTTACCACCTTTTGCTGGAGCCTGGCCTGGCTTCGGGCGTTTTGCGCCGTATTTCGAACGACTTTGCAAACGACCGCTTACACCAGCCGTATCTAGCGCACCCCGAACAATGTGATAGCGTACACCCGGCAGGTCTTTTACCCGGCCACCCCGAATCAGCACGATCGAGTGCTCCTGCAGGTTGTGGCCTTCACCTGGAATATACGCGTTAACTTCCCGGCCGTTCGTCAGGCGAACCCGGGCAACTTTACGAAGGGCCGAGTTCGGCTTCTTCGGCGTCGTTGTATACACCCGCGTGCACACGCCCCGACGTTGTGGGCAGGAATCCAGAGCCGGCGACTTCGATTTGTCGACCAGCTTCTCACGGCCCTTGCGCACCAATTGTTGTATGGTAGGCATTATTGAATTTAGTTTACGAAAAACAGTCTTCCCGAATTTTGAGGTGCAAAGATACGGAAAATCAACCGATTGTCAACAGCCCTATGCCAATTGTAGTTATTCGGTCTGGAGACAGAAACGAGCTAATGTCCCTACGCCTGTCCCACTGGTCCACCAAATCCACCATTTGGAAACCGAAACGTATCGGTAGGGCTATTGATGTCGCCGTAAGCTTCTTCGAACCGGCTAATGTTTTCACGTAAGGCTTCCAGCAGCCGCTTGGCATGTTCGGGGGTTAGAATAACGCGGGCTTTCACCTTTGCTTTTGGAACGCCCGGCATCAACCGGATGAAATCCAGGATAAATTCACTATTTGAGTGGGCGATCATAGCCAGGTTAGCGTAAGTACCTTCGGCTATTTCTTCGCTTAACTCGACGTCAATTGCGCCTTCGGGGTTTTGTTGCGGAGGAGTCATATGGATAAATCGTTTAGTCAAAAGTACGGTTATTCAACATAAAGATGCCCCAACCAGTACTGGATGGGGCATCTTTATGTTGAACGCTACCAGGCTTATTACACCGTTGCTTTTTTCTTGCTGCGGGTAAACTGCTCTTTCGATTCGGTAATCGTTTCGAGTTCCTCTTTCGAGCCGATGATGGCGCTTTGATAACGACGCAGACCCGTACTGGCCGGGATCAGGTGGCCAACGATGACGTTCTCTTTCAGGCCGTCGAGCACATCGCGCTTGCCCCGGATCGACGCTTCGCTCAGGACTTTCGTAGTTTCCTGGAACGATGCCGCCGAGATGAAGCTGTCGGTGCCTAGAGACGACTGGGTGATACCCATGAGCGTCGGCTGAGAAACGGCTGCCATCGCATCACGCACAGTCACAAGGGCCATGTCACGGCGTTTCAGGCTCGAGTTTTCATCGCGCAGACGACGGGTCGTTACAATCATGCCTGGCTTCAGGTTCTCCGAATCACCCGCATCCATTACCACTTTGGCATCGAGCATTTTGTCGTTTTCCTCACGGAACGCCCATTTGTCGACTACCTGTCCTTCGAGGAAGTTCGTATCACCCGAGTCGATGATTTCAACTTTCTGCATCATTTGCCGAACAATGGCTTCAATATGCTTATCGTTGATTTTCACGCCCTGCAGGCGGTATACTTCCTGAATTTCATTCACCAGATATTCCTGAACGGCCGTTGGCCCTTTGATGGCCAGAATGTCGCTCGGCGTAATGGCTCCGTCGGATAACGGTGCACCTGCCCGCACGAAATCATTATCCTGCACAAGGATAAACTTCGACAAGGGAACCAGGTACTTCTTCCGCGTACCGTCTTTCGACTCAATAAAGATTTCGCGGTTACCCCGCTTAATGGCACCATACGTAACGACGCCATCAATCTCACTCACTACGGCCGGGTTCGATGGATTACGCGCTTCAAATAATTCCGTTACGCGCGGCAGACCGCCCGTAATGTCACGGGTTTTACCAACGTTACGCGGAATTTTTGCCAGCGGCTGACCGGCTTTGATGGCCTGCCCTTCCTTCACTACCAGGCGCGAACCAACGGGCAGGTTATAACTTTTCTGCAACATACCTCCATCGCCATCTGCTTCGAGGTGAAGCAACAACGTGCTCGTACCATTGACAACAATGGCCGGGTTTTTGGCTTTGTCGCGGGTTTCGATAATTACTTTTTCCTGAAAGCCCGTTTGTTCGTCGAACTCTTCACGATAGGTAACACCATCCTCCACCGCATCGAAGGTCAGCGTACCCGTTAATTCAGATAGAATAACGGCGTTATAGGGATCCCAGGCGCAGATATCGTCACCTTTTTTCACCATATCGCCGTCTTTTACCCGCAGGAAAGCGCCGTAAGGAATATTGTTGCTAATCAGCACTATGTTGCGGTCGTCCGGATTCACGATTCGGATTTCACCCGAACGGCCCATAACGACCGTCTGCGGATTGCCTTCGTTATCCTGCGACTCAACCATGCGCATTTCTTCAAACTCAATGAGTCCGTCAAACTTTGCTTTGATCGATGCATCAACGGCAATGTTAGATGCGGTACCACCCACGTGGAAGGTACGTAGGGTCAACTGCGTACCCGGCTCACCAATCGACTGCGAGGCAATAACACCCACGGCTTCGCCAATGTCGACCATGCGGCCCGAAGCCAGGTTACGACCGTAACATTTAGCACAAACGCCCTGCCGTGATTCGCACGTCAGTACAGAGCGAATTTCAACGGTTTCAATGCTCGTTTCATCGATCTGCGCGGCTACTTCTTCGGTAATCAATTCGCCGGAAGCAAGAATCAACAAAGGTTTACCAGTGTCGTTTTTCAGCAGCGGATCGTAAATATCGTGAACCGTTGTACGGCCCAAGATACGCTCCGACAGAGGTTCAACGATATCCTCGTTATCTTTCAATGCTGACACCTGCAACCCACGCAGCGTACCACAATCATCTTCGCTGATGATTACGTCCTGCGCTACGTCGTGCAAACGACGGGTCAGATAACCGGCGTCGGCTGTCTTCAGCGCCGTATCGGCCAAACCTTTCCGGGCACCGTGCGTCGAGATAAAGTATTCCAACACGTCGAGACCCTCTTTGAAGTTCGACAGGATTGGGTTTTCGATGATCTCACCGACTGACCCCTGCAGGTTTTTCTGCGGCTTGGCCATCAGACCCCGCATACCACCTAACTGACGAATTTGCTCACGGGAACCACGGGCACCCGAGTGCATCATCATGTAAATCGAATTGAAACCGCCCTGATCGGCTTCGAGCTGCTTCATCAGGGTCTCAGTCAGGCGCGAGTTTACGCGCGTCCATATGTCAATGACCTGGTTATAGCGTTCGTTTTCCGTGATCAGACCCATCAGGTAGTTGTCCCAGACAGTCTGCACCTCGGCCTGCGCTTCTGCCACTAACCCCTGCTTGGCATCAGGAATCATAACGTCGCTCAAACCAATGGACAAGCCACCTTTGAACGCCATCTGGAAACCGAGTTCCTTAATCTCATCCAGGAACTGCGCCGTACGCGCCCCACCCGATATCTTGAAGATCAGGGCAATGATCTGCTGCAGCTTCTTCTTGGTCAGCAGTTCGTTTATAAAGCCTACTTCTTCGGGCACTGCCTGGTTAAACAACAACCGACCAGCAACCGTATCAATAACTTTATACACCAGCTCACCATTCTCATCCCGGACCTTCACCCGGCATTTGATATTGGCGTGCTTAGAAACTTTGCCCTCATTGATACCGATAATAACCTCTTCAGCACCATAAAACGTCATCCCCTCACCCGCAATTGGGTACTCAGGAATGCTCTTACGACCTTTCGTCACGTAGTACAAGCCTAACACCATGTCCTGCGATGGCACTGTAACCGGTGCACCATTGGCAGGGTTCAGAATGTTGTGCGATGCCAGCATCAGTAATGAGGCTTCCAGAACAGCCTCCTGGCCCAGCGGTACGTGAACGGCCATCTGGTCACCGTCGAAGTCAGCGTTGAACGCCGTACAAACGAGTGGGTGCAGCTGAATAGCTTTTCCTTCGATAAGCTTTGGCTGGAACGCCTGGATACCCAACCGGTGCAGCGTTGGTGCCCGGTTCAGCAAAACCGGGTGGCCTTTGAGGACGTTTTCCAGAATGTCCCAGATAACGGGATCTTTCCGGTCAACGATCTTCTTCGCCGACTTCACCGTTTTAACAATACCCCGCTCAATGAGCTTACGAATTACAAACGGCTTAAATAACTCAGCGGCCATGTCCTTCGGCAAACCGCACTCATGCAGTTTCAACTCAGGACCAACCACAATAACCGAACGACCAGAGTAATCGACGCGCTTACCGAGCAGATTTTGCCGGAAACGTCCCTGCTTACCCTTCAGCATGTCGGACAGCGACTTAAGCGCCCGGTTACCTTCCGAACGCACAGCGTTTACTTTCCGAGAGTTGTCGAATAGCGAATCGACAGCTTCCTGCAACATCCGCTTCTCATTACGCAGAATTACTTCCGGCGCTTTGATTTCGATCAGACGCTTCAAACGATTGTTCCGAATGATAACCCGGCGATAAAGATCGTTCAGGTCAGACGTAGCAAACCGGCCACCATCCAGAGGGACGAGTGGGCGTAGTTCGGGTGGAATGACCGGCACCATCTTGATAATCATCCACTCGGGACGATTCTCAATCCGACCGTTTGCTTCCCGGAACGCTTCGACCACTTTTAAACGCTTTAGCGCTTCGGCCTTCCGTTGCTGCGACGTGTCGGTAGCCGCTGCGTGACGCAGAGAATACGACAGTTCGTCGAGGTTTACCCGCGACAGCAGCATCTCCAGCGACTCAGCCCCCATCTTAGCGATGAATTTGTTTGGGTCCTTGTCGTCGAGGTGCTGGTTGTTGCTCGGCAGTTTATCGATAATGTCGAGGTACTCGTCTTCCGTCAGGAAGTCCAGTTGGTTGATACCGTCCTCAGCTTTAATGCCGGGCTGCACCACCATGTACCGTTCGTAATAGATAATCTGGTCGAGTTTTTTGGTTGAAAGGCCCAGCAGATAACCAATTTTGTTCGGCAAACTGCGGAAATACCAGATGTGCGCAACGGGTACTACCAGTTCGATATGGCCCATCCGCTCTCTGCGTACCTTCTTCTCGGTTACCTCAACCCCGCAGCGATCGCAGATGATGCCCTTGTAGCGGATCCGCTTGTATTTACCACAGTGACACTCCCAGTCCTTAACGGGTCC
This sequence comes from Spirosoma sp., assembly GCA_035296465.1. Classification (GTDB taxonomy): domain Bacteria; phylum Bacteroidota; class Bacteroidia; order Cytophagales; family Spirosomataceae; genus Spirosoma. Next base: position 8,756 of record DATHAW010000521.1, on the reverse strand, counting down.
GAAGATGCGCTCGCAAAACAAGCCACCCATCTCGGGTTTGTAAGTCCGGTAGTTAATAGTCTCCGGCTGTGTCACCTCGCCGTAGGAACTCTCCAGAATGGACTCGGGCGATGCCAGACTGATAGTTACAGTGGCAAAGTCGCTGTTGAGTTTCTTGTTCTTTTTGAACGACATTGGTTGGAGATTATAGGTTTGAATGAGTGGTTAGGTATTCGTCATTAGTAATGACGAATACCTAACCACAATCGACTATTTACTCTAATGTAATTTCAAGTGCTAAACCGCGCAATTCGTGAACGAGTACGTTAAACGATTCAGGAATATTGGGTTTGGGCAGATTTTCGCCTTTCACAATTGCCTCATAAGCTTTGGCACGACCGACTACGTCATCAGATTTCACGGTCAGAATCTCCTGCAGGATGTGTGATGCACCGAAAGCCTCCAGCGCCCATACCTCCATTTCGCCAAACCGCTGACCACCAAACTGTGCTTTACCACCCAGCGGCTGCTGCGTAATAAGCGAATAAGGTCCAATTGAACGGGCGTGCATCTTGTCGTCTACTAAGTGGCCGAGTTTGAGCATGTAAATTATGCCAACCGTTACCGGTTGATCGAAGCGCTCACCCGTCAGGCCATTGTAGAGATATGTCCGGCCGAACGATGGCAAACCTGCTTCGTTTAGTTCGTCGGCTACCTGCTGCTCCGTTGCTCCGTCGAAAATTGGCGTTGCGTACTTACGGTTCAGCTTCTGGCCCGCCCAGGCGAGTACGGTTTCATAGATCTGGCCGAGGTTCATCCGTGACGGTACGCCAAGCGGGTTGAGTACGATATCAACTCTTGTCCCATCTTCCAGGAATGGCAAATCTTCGTCGCGAACAATACGGGCAACCACCCCTTTGTTTCCGTGCCGACCAGCCATCTTGTCACCCACCTTCAGCTTACGCTTCTTAGCAATGTACACTTTGGCTAATTTCACGATTCCCGCCGGGAGTTCATCACCCACTTCTAAGGCAAACCGCTCACGTTTGAACCGACCTGTGATTTCACTACGACGATTGTTGAAGTTCTTTACCAAAGCAACAACCATTTCGTTTACCTTCTCGTCGTCGGTCCAGCCTTCGAGATTCAGGTCGGAAAGCAGGTTCGCTTCCTCTGGAACGGCATACGTGCTTTCGTCGCGGTAGTTGTTTTTATCCGGGAACAGGTTCTCAGTAATATTCTTACGACTAAACTTTACTCCTTTACTAACAACGTCATCGCCAAATTTATGCTTAACACCCAGGGTCGTTTTACCGTCCAGCAAATCAACCATCTTGTCGATCATGCGAGCGCGGAAGTCATTCAACTCCCGGCCATACTTCTTCATCAGCACCTTCACCTCGTCTTTGTGCTTACCGCGGTCTTCCTTAGCCGGCCGGGCAAACAATTTGGTGTCAATAACGATGCCTTTTAAGGACGGCGGTGCTTTCTTGGAGGCATCCTTCACATCACCCGCTTTGTCGCCGAAGATGGCACGCAGCAGTTTTTCTTCCGGTGTCGGGTCACTTTCACCCTTGGGCGTAATTTTACCGATTAGAATATCGCCTTCTTTTACCTCTGTGCCTACACGAACAATACCACTTTCGTCGAGGTTGCGAACGGTTTCCTCGCTCACGTTAGGGATTTCAGACGTTAGCTCCTCTTCACCCCGTTTAGTGTCCCGTACTTCCAGTTCAAACTCTTCAATGTGAATCGACGTAAAAATATCTTCGCGCACAACACGCTCCGAAATCACGATAGCATCCTCAAAATTGTAACCCTGCCACGGCATGAAAGCCACCTTCATGTTACGTCCCAGTGCTAACTCTCCTGCCTGCGTAGCGTAGCCTTCACATAACACATCCCCTTTCTTCACCTTCTGACCCTTCAGTACAGTTGGCTTAATGTTGATGCATGTGTCTTGGTTGGTTCGGCGGAATTTAATAAGGTTATAGGTCTTCCGGTCTTCATCGAATGAAATGGCCAGTTGATCTTCATCAAGCGTATAGCGAACAACGATTTTGGTGGAGTCGACAAACTCAACCACACCATCGGCTTCTGCAATCACCAGAGTCCGGGAATCGACCGCTACGCGGCCTTCCAACCCTGTCCCTACAATTGGTGCTTCCGGACGGAGCAATGGTACAGCCTGACGCTGCATGTTCGAACCCATCAGGGCACGGTTCGCATCGTCATGTTCGAGGAACGGAATCATAGACGCAGCTACCGACACAATCTGGTTCGGGGCAATGTCCATGAAGGTTACGTTCTGTGGTTCAGCAATGGGGAAGTCACCTTCAAAGCGGGCTTTCAATCGATCAACCTGGAAGTTACCCTTCTTGTCAATGCCTGCATTTGCCTGGGCAATGTAGTGTGTGTCTTCTTCTTCGGCCGTGAGATACATCACGGGTTTATCCATCGCTACCTTACCGTTTTCAATGATACGGTACGGGGTCTCAATGAAGCCCATGCTGTTAATCTTCGCGTAGACGCAGAGCGACGAGATCAGACCGATGTTTGGGCCTTCTGGGGTTTCGATGGTACACAGCCGGCCATAGTGCGTATAGTGTACGTCACGAACTTCAAAACCAGCCCTTTCCCGCGACAGACCACCCGGTCCCAGTGCCGACATCCGACGCTTGTGTGTCACCTCTGCCAATGGGTTGGTTTGGTCCATGAACTGCGACAACTGGTTGGTGCCGAAGAAGGAGTTGATAACCGACGACAGCGTCCGGGCATTAATCAGGTCAACAGGTTTAAAGTCCTCGTTATCCCGTACATTCATCCGCTCTTTTATCGTCCGCGCCATCCTGGCCAGACCTACACCAAACTGGGAGTATAGTTGCTCACCTACCGTCCGGACGCGCCGGTTACTAAGGTGGTCAATATCATCCACTACGGCCTTTGAGTTAATCAAACCAATCAGATACTTCACGATGGATACAATATCCTGCGTGGTAAGCACCTTCATTTCAGACGAGATCTCGAGACCAAGTTTTTTGTTGATCCGGTACCGGCCAACATCCCCGAGGTCATACCGCTTGTCCGAGAAAAACAAACTTTGAATAATCTCACGGGCCGCCTGTTCATCGGGCGCATCGGCATTCCTGAGCTGACGATAAATCTGCTCAACAGCCTCTTTTTCCGAGTTAGAGCTGTCTTTCTGTAACGTATTGTATATGATGTTGTAATCGGCCATGTTCATGTCTTCCTTATGCAGGATGACCGACTTCTGCCCCGATTCTGTTATCACATCAATATCATCCGCCTTAATGGCTGAGTCGCGCTCCAGAAGCACTTCATTCCGGCTGATGGAAACCACCTCGCCCGTATCCTCGTCAACGAAATCTTCCGTCCAGGTCTTCAGAACCCGAGCAGCCAGCCGACGGCCGATGGCTTTTTTCAGGTTAGCGGGCGTCGCCGGCACTTCCTCCGACAAGCCAAACAAGTCAAGAATGTCTTTGTCCGATCCAAACCCGATAGCCCGTAACAGCGTTGTAACCGGAAACTTCTTTTTCCGGTCAATGTAAGCATACATCACGTTGTTAACGTCCGTCGAAAACTCAATCCATGAGCCTTTAAACGGTATAATACGTGCCGAGTATAATTTGGTACCGTTGGTGTGCTTACTCATCGAGAAAAACACACCCGGTGAACGGTGCAACTGCGAAACAATCACACGCTCAGCTCCGTTGATAACAAAAGACCCTTTCTCGGTCATATAAGGTATGTTACCCAAAAATACTTCCTGCTCAATCGTCTCAAAGTCCTCGTTATCGGGGTCATTGTTCGACAAACGCAGTTTTGCTTTTAAGGGCACCGAATACGTTAGACCCCGGTCAATAGATTCATCAACTGAGTACTTAGGGGGATCGACCAGGTAGTCAATAAACTCCAGTTTAAAATTCTCACGGGAGTCAGAGATGGGGAAGTTTTCCTGAAATACTTTGAACAAACCTTCCTCCGACCGTTGGTTGGAGGGGGTGTCAAGCTGGAAAAAATCTTTGAAGGATTTAACTTGAATATCCAAAAAGTCAGGATACCCAATCACTGGCTGAATCGTCGCAAAATTTTTGCGCGTACTGATTTTCGCGTTTGTAGCCAAGATTGTTTTTCGTTTAGTTGCGTAACCAGTTCATTTTGAGTACGCTGCGAGGATTTGCAACGGCACCCGAACTAAGCAGTCATCAGGCTCCGGGCGTCACCCGACCCGTGGAGCGTAAATAAACAACGTAGGGCAATACTAATAAGTTTGTCTTTTGCAAGGGAAAAGACAAAAAAGTCCCCAAACAGGAAAAGACCAGACGATGGTCTGGCCTCCCCTATCTGGAGCGATATACAAAAGCGCTTTTTCTTATTTTACTTCTACTTCAGCGCCTGCTTCTTCAAGTTGCTTGCGTAGGCCTTCAGCCTCATCTTTGCTGACACCTTCTTTCACTGGTTTTGGCGCTGTGTCAACCAATTCCTTGGCTTCTTTCAGCCCCAGACCTGTGAGGTCTTTCACCAATTTAACTACAGCCAGTTTAGCGGCACCAGCTGATTTTAGAACAACATCGAAGGATGTTTTCTCAGCAACAGCTGCAGGTGCATCTGCACTACCACCGCCACCGGCCATCATTACAGGAGCCGCAGCAGCCGGCTCAATCCCATATTCGTCTTTCAGGATGGTAGCCAGTTCGTTAACTTCTTTAACCGTTAGGCCTACAAGCTGCTCAGCGAACGCTTTCAAATCTGCCATTTTAGTATTCTTAATTTGATTGTGATACGATTGTTTGTAATACAGACATCTTGTCTGCACTTAATTTGTAGACACAGCAACGAACATTTTGTCCGTACTACGCTGCCTCCTCACGCTCGGAGAGCGTTTTAAGAATTCCAGCCAGTTTATTACCACCACCCTGCAAGGCCGAGATGACGTTTTTAGCAGGTGATTGCAACAAGCCAATGATTTCTCCAATCAGTTCCTCACGACTCTTCAGCGCAATGAGAGTATCAAGCTGATCAGCACCAATGAATAAGCTGGTGTCAATAGAGGCACCTTTTAATTGAAGTTTATCGCTCGTCTTACGAAATTCTTTGATCAGTTTTGCAGGTTCTTTGCCATTGCTGGGATGAAACATCACCGCTGACTGACCCTGTAATACCGTATCGTTGAAGGGACTAAAATCCGCTTCCAAGGTCTCAAGTGCTTTTTTGATGAAGGTGTTCTTCACCACTTTGTACTCGATACCCCGTTCAAAACACATCCGACGGAGGTTGTTTGTTTCAGCAACCGTCATGCCACTGGCTTCCGTGATGTAGAAGAAGGGAATTGACTGGAACTTGCCGGTCAACTCTTCAATCATTACTCCTTTTTCGTCGCGCTTCATGGCTTAAATTCCGGCTACTGTGCCTTTATCAATCGTTACTCCCGGACTCATCGTGCTCGACAGGTTAATTGTTCGTACGTATGTACCTTTAGCCGATGATGGCTTCAGACGCATAAGCGTAGCAATTACTTCCTGCGCGTTCTCAACCAGTTTTTCCGGCGTGAACGATACTTTACCAATACTGGTGTGAATGATGCCAGTCTTATCGACTTTAAAATCGATTTTACCAGCTTTCACCTCGCGAACGGCTTTTGCTACGTCTGGCGTAACCGTACCCGATTTCGGGTTTGGCATCAAACCACGCGGACCCAGCACTTTACCCAGACGGCCAACCTTGGCCATGACGTTCGGCATCGTGATAATCACGTCGATGTCCGTCCAGCCCTGCTCGATCTTCTGAATATAGTCATCCAAGCCTACGAAGTCAGCTCCTGCCTCTTTCGCTTCGTTCTCCTTGTCCGGTGTGCAAAGCACCAGCACGCGAACCGTCTTACCGGTACCATGGGGCAACGTAGCAACGCCACGTACCATTTGGTCGGCTTTACGCGGGTCAACGCCTAACCGGACGTCAATATCCACGGAAGCATCAAATTTCGTGAACGAAATCTCCTTCAGAATCTCAGCTGCCTGGGCAAGTGAGTACTCTTTAGCAGCGTCGTACTTTGACTGGGCTTCCTTTTGTTTTTTTGTTAACTTAGCCATATGTGTGTTTGCCTCGGCAAGTTTATTAGTTCTCGAATGGCGCTGCACCCGTCACTGTAATACCCATGCTGCGAGCCGTACCGGCCACCTGCTTCATTGCTGACTCGACCGTGAAAGCATTTAAATCGGGCATCTTCGTTTCCGCAATGATCCGAATTTGATCCCACGATACTGTGCCAACTTTGTTACGATTTGGTTGAGCGGAACCGCCTTTCAGCTTAGCCGCTTCCATTAGCAGAATTGGCGCGGGCGGAGTTTTAATGACGAAATCGAAGGACTTATCCTTGTAATACGTAATCAAAACTGGCAATACCGTTCCCATCTTGTCCTGCGTCCGGCCGTTGAACTGCTTGCAGAATTCCATGATGTTTAAACCTTTGGAACCCAATGCTGGACCAATTGGAGGTGAAGGGTTGGCTTGCCCGCCTTTAACTTGCAGCTTTACGTAGCCACCAACTTCTTTTGCCATTGTCTTAATTGATTTGCGACTGCCAATAACTGATTACCGAGTGATCCGTCACATTCACACGTCGGTGTCATTAATTAGTAATCTACTGTTGTGGCCGTTTGTCTCCTGAGGGAAGCATGAGACGCCCGACCGATTGAAAACCAGGTTTACCCTTAGCTTTCTTTTTCCACTTGCGCGTAACTGAGTTCTACCGGAGTATTCCGGCCAAATATTTTTACAACGACGTTCAATTTCTTCCGGTCGTCAAACACTTCTTCTACATTGCCTATGAAACCACTGAATGGGCCATCGACTACTTTTACAGATTCACCCCGGAGATAAGCAACCGTGCTGACTGCAACTTCCTGTGTTTCTTCTTCTACCTTACCCAGGATTCGATTTACTTCTGCCTCCCGCAGTGGCACGGGCACTTTCGAGGTCGTACCAACCTGGGAGTTACCCAAGAACCCCAGCACACCCGGCATATTCAGAATCATGTCGAGCGCGCGGTTATTGCCGAGATCAGCCGATATCAGGATGTAACCCGGAAAAAATGACTTTTCCCGAACGCGTTTCTTACCGTTGCGCATCTCATACACCTTTTCCGCCGGAATGAGAACCTGCGGAATAACTTCGTCTAACTTTTGCCGGATAATCTCGTTATCGAGGTAGGATTTGATTTTCTTCTCCTGACCTGACACCGCCCGAATGACGTACCACTGTATGCCGTCCATATAGTTCAGAGTTTTTGAGTTTTGTGTGCATGCTTTAACTACTTAAGCGAAAACAGGCAACCACTTAAAAACCCAAATACCATTTTTAGAATGACTGATAAAACGCGTTCAGACCATTCTCAAACACAAGGTCGATTAGCCCAACCAGCAACGCAAAAATTATTGAAGCGACCAGCACTAATGTTGAGCTTGACTGGAGATCACTGAATTTTGGCCAGGTTACGTTGTGCTGAACCTCTTCCCAGGAAGCTTTCAGAAAGGAAATAAACTTATCCATCTTGCGTAAGGATTTGGCACGGGTGGAGAGATTCGAACTCCCATCAACGGTTTTGGAGACCGCTATTCTACCCTTGAACTACACCCGTGTAAAAAAAGTCCGTTACGGTGTTGTTCCGAAACGGACTGCAAAAGTACGAAATAATCTCAAAAAACAAGTGCATTCCTTAAGAAATGCACTTGTTTTGAGCTACTTACTTAATCAAGAATCTCGGTTACCTGGCCAGCCCCAACCGTACGGCCACCTTCGCGGATAGCGAAACGCAGGCCTTTTTCCATGGCTATTTTATTAATCAGCGATACATCAATTGTAATGTTATCACCTGGCATCACCATCTCGACATTCTCAGGCAGAACAATTTCGCCCGTTACGTCGGTGGTGCGGAAGTAGAACTGAGGACGATACTTGTTAAAGAATGGGGTATGACGGCCACCTTCCTCTTTCGAGAGTACGTAGATCTCAGCTTTGAAGCGAGCATGCGGTGTTACAGAACCTGGCTTGCAGATTACCATACCCCGGCGAATATCAGTTTTTTCAATACCACGTAGCAGCAGACCCACGTTGTCACCAGCTTCGCCACGGTCCAGAATTTTCCGGAACATTTCAACACCTGTAACAACCGACTTCAGGTTTTCTGCACCCATGCCAAGAATCTCAACTGGCTCACCCGAGTTGATGATACCCCGCTCAATGCGTCCCGTCGCTACTGTACCACGACCCGTGATTGAGAACACGTCCTCAACCGGCATCAGGAACGGCAACTCGGTTTGACGTGGAGGCAGAGGAATGAAGTCATCCACATTCTGCATTAGCTCTTCGATAGTGGCAACCCATTTAGCATCACCGTTCAGTCCACCAAGTGCCGAACCCTGAATAACAGGAATGTTGTCACCGTCGAAGTTATAGAAGCTTAACAGTTCGCGGATTTCCATCTCAACGAGCTCAAGCAACTCTGGGTCGTCGACCATGTCGACCTTATTCATGAATACAACTAGCTGTGGCACTCCAACCTGGCGGGCTAGCAGGATGTGCTCACGCGTCTGAGGCATTGGGCCGTCCGTTGCAGCTACTACTAGGATTGCACCATCCATTTGAGCAGCGCCCGTAACCATGTTTTTTACATAGTCAGCGTGACCTGGGCAGTCAACGTGCGCGTAGTGGCGGGCAGCCGTAGAGTACTCAACGTGCGATGTATTGATAGTGATACC
>DATHAW010000520.1:0-3190 GCA_035296465.1 Spirosoma sp. | reverse complement strand
ATCCACTTTAATCTGAAACACGATTCTACCCGTCTCGTCCGATTCGTCATTAACGTTCGGTCGGCTGGCCATGGCCCAGCCCGATACGTCGAAAGCAACCCCGGACGAGGATCCGCCGGGGGTTCCATAAAATTCTTTTGCGTTTATTTTTCCGTTGGGGTTTCCTTTATCACCCACTCCATCGGCATCGTCACCGTTATTATTGCCACCAGTTCCGGCTGCTTTTCCCACCGTTCCGTTGGAGCCACCCCCGCCCGATGATTTTTTGAAAAGGGCGTCATTGTTAACCGTCTCTACTTTCTTGGGCGGAGCCGGGGGAGCTGTCCGCTCGACCGGGGCTGCGGGGCGGGCCGTTTCAACCGGTTTGGTTTCAGGGCGTACGGGTGTGGTTACAGGGCTTTCGGTCTTGCTGGCGATCACGGGTTTTTCGGCTACCGTTTTGGCGGGTTTGGCCTCCACAACTTTTGGCGTTGGTGTTACCCGCGTCCGTTCGAGCCGGGGCGTGGTTGTCACCTTTGGATTTGGCCTCTTTTCGGCGGCTTTGACATCGACGGGGTTTGGCGCGTCCGACGCTTTGTTATATGTCTGGATCTTACCGCTTCCCCGCGCATCCAGCCCGAAATTAACTTCGATAAACTCAATGGGGGGTGGATTGGGCACCGTCTGGGCCAGGCGAACAAACAGCAGCACAGCCAGCAGCAGCAGGTTGATGGCGGCCGCCCCGGCCAGGGACTTCATCCGGATTTCTTTTTCGTTATCGAAGGTGATGCGCGTCATAGATACGGGAACGGTTTCGCTATATAACGTGGCTTCCGGCTGGTTCGTTTATCGGGCGTTAGTCAAACGCATCTCTTTACGAACGTAAGGAAAGCCGGACTGCCGGATTGCCGGGCGAATTTAGCCAAAATCCACCAGAAGCCGTTAGGCAGAAAAAGTCGTCTGTCACCCTGAGTATCCCGATTAATATCGAATCGCGGTCAGCGTATTCAACACGAACTTGTTCTATGTTTGCAAGCCAACAGCCCCAGCCAGTATCATGCCCGTTCTGCAACCCATCGTCAGCCTCGCCGAACTTCTTCACCAGAAAGGAATTACCGATGTGGTTGTTTCACCCGGCTCACGGTCGGCCTCTCTGACGCTGGCCGTTGCCCGCCACCCCCATTTGCGGGTGCGGGTCATGGCCGATGAGCGGTCAGCGGGTTTTGTAGCCCTGGGTATAGCGCAGCAAAGCAAACGACTGGTGGCCATCATCTGCACGTCTGGCAGCGCTGTTTATAATCTCGCCCCCGCCGTTGCCGAAGCTTTTTTCCAGCAGGTGCCGCTGCTGCTGCTCACCGCCGACCGACCCCACGAGTGGCTCCACCAGCAGGATGGCCAAACGATGGATCAGGTGGGCGTGTTTGGTTCGCAAGTTAAACGAAGCTATGACCTGCCAGCCGATTATCTCCACCCGGACGCCCGGTGGTTTATCGAGCGCACTGTTAACGAAGCGATTAACCTGAGCCGGCTGAGTCCGCCGGGACCGGTCCATATCAACGTACCCCTGCGCGAACCGTTTTATCCGGCGGCCGACGAGCCGTTCCACTATGAACCCGTGCGCGTCATCGATGTCCTGGCCGCGCAGCCAACCCTGGCACCCAACACCTGGCATGCGTTGCTGACGGCCTGGGACCGGAGCGAGAAAACACTCATTGCCGTGGGGCAAATGCCCCGTGATCCGGCGATGCTGGCCATCCTGAAAAAGTTTAGTGAAGAACTTGGGGTGCCCGTTGTTGGCGAGATTACGGGCAATATACCAGCGAACGATCTTTTTATCACCAGAACCGATACATTGCTGTCCGGGCTGACTGAACAGATGGGATATAAACTCCGACCCGACCTGCTGATCACCCTCGGCAACTCGTTTCTCACCCGGAACCTGAAAACTTTTTTTCGGCAGTATCCCGCCCCGCAGCATTGGCACGTACAGCCCACCGTCGACCGCATCAACGATTCGTTCCAAAGCCTGACTACTCTGATACCGGCTGAGCCACTGGCATTTCTGGAAAAGTTATACGCAGATCTGGATTACGGGCGATTTCTACAGGGCGACGATGAAGATGAAGAGGGCGGATTCCTGGCTTACTGGCAGCGGGCCGACAGGCAGGCCGCCAAACTGGTTGAACAAACCCTGGCCATTTCTTCTAAAGCACAGCCACAGCCCCTCACGGACTGGTCGGCGGTCAGGCTTGTGCTGGAGCAGATTCCGCCAGGGTCCGTGCTGCAACTGGCCAACAGTATGCCGGTTCGGTACGCCAATCTCTGCACAGTACACGACCGGCAGCAAATCAGCGTATGGGGGAACCGGGGAGTCAGCGGCATCGACGGCTGTTTGAGCACGGCCGTCGGGGCGGCTCTGATGACTGACCAACTGGTGACCCTGCTCATCGGCGACGTAGCGTTCTTCTACGACCGCAACGCCTTGTGGTCGGCCCCCATTCCACCAAACCTCAGAATTGTCCTGCTCAACAACGACAGCGGGCATATTTTCCGAATGATCGACGGACCCAGCCGCCAACCCGAACTGGAAACCTACTTTGAAACACCCCACGGCTATACGGCCAAACGAACCGCCGACGACGCCGGAATAGCGTATTACGTCAGCGACTCAATTGAGTTGCTCCGGTCCCTCCTACCCGAGTTCATGAAACCTGGCCACCAAGCAAAACTGCTTGAACTGACAACGGACAAATTTGCCAATCAGCAGCAATTCACCCGGTATAAAGAACAGGTCAGGCTGGAACTGAGCACACAACTATGACTATAGTTATAGTTAACGTACTGGATAAAGCACTTGTGATGGCTGGGTAAGAAGTTACCCGGCCATCTGTTACCTACCCATTCTTACGCATGGCCTGCATTCCCCGGCACTGTTTTCGGTACGCCTGGCCAGCCCGTTCATCGCCTGCCCTAACACCCCGTTGCCAGGCTTCGCACGCACCGGCCCGATCACCCAGGGCCAATTCAGCGGTTCCTATATAATAGTACAACTCATCTACCGAGGCATCGAGGGTTTCGGCTTGACGGAATTCGGCCTCCGCTTTGGCGGGCTGTTGCTGGTTCAGGTAATAAATACCCACGGTGCGGTGCGCCCAGGCGTTCTGGTTGTCTAACCGCAGCGATTCCTGCACCAGCGGCAAGGCGTCGGCCG
>DATHAW010000519.1:0-6319 GCA_035296465.1 Spirosoma sp. | reverse complement strand
CTTCACCAACGCCAACTTTACGTATGACATCGCTGCCCACGATAGTACCCCCGGCAAATGCCTGTACTTCGAGCCGGTACCAGCCACCTTTGGCTCGTAGCGGTCCCTGAAACAGCCCCCCCTGCGGTTTGCGCTGGATGGTAACCCAGTTTGTATTCAGCCCCTGACCTACTGCTTCCGCCTGCACCCGAGCCTGCACGCTGTCAACCGGCTGGTAAAGGTTCCCCGATACGTAGATGGTAGTCGTGTTGTCATTCTCGCGCTGAAATACGGCACGGCTCTCAGGGTAGGTTATCTTGATGACCTGACTGGCTGTTTGAGCCAATGTAGAATAAGAAGAAAGTAGCAGGCCGAGAATAAATAGGCGCAGTAATAAATAGTGGTTGTTCATTCGTAGTTAGTTGATAGCTGACTTCTTCAAACAGTGAGTCTTTCGCAGGAATCAGTCGCTGTGCAGGCCAGGCAATATATGCATACACCCAGGATAACACAATAAGGGTGCTATCCCGGTAAAATGCAAAATTAAGGCTATTATCTATGATTGAACGGTCAACGAAGCATTAATATTACAAACCCAGTAGAATTCGTCTGGAAACGTCAAAATCAGCCGCCCGAACCCGCAGGAGGTACTGGCCCGATGGCAGGTGGTTGAGTAGTAACTGTTTTCGCTCGTCGAAAGAAGGAACCTCAATTGTCATCACTGCCTGGCCGGTGAGGGTATAGATTGTCAGGGTGGCATTGGTCAGAACTGCCCTTGTTTCAACCCGCACAATTTTGTCTGGATTGGGATTTGGGTAAACACTCAGCCCCACATCGCCCGGATCGATGGTGAAGGCATAAGGCGTGGAGGGTACCGAAAAGCAGGTAAGCGTCGGTGAATAGACAATGGACGAACGAGCGGTGTAATTGCCAGATTGATCCGCTTTAATAATCGACGTTTGGGTCGCTAATGAGTCGGTATCCCGACGCCAGCGAAACTGGGTGCCGTTGGTCGAGCTAAGCGCTTCCAGTGTATAGGTACCGATCAGGCTGATGCTTGGGGCAGGAGGCAGGGGGCGTACGTCAACGGTGGTGTTTCCGGACTGCGCCGATACACACCCATTCATATCACGCACTTTTGCCGAGTAAGCACCCGCCCGGCTCGTAGTGATCGATTGGGTTGTATCGCCCGTACTCCAGAAAACGGTGTAAGGACCTTCTACCCGAAACGTAATGCGGTCGCCTTCGCAGATGGTTGGCTCGCGGCTCGACAAAAGGGTGGGAGTGGGTGGCAACGGATATGACTGTATAGTAATGGCCGGTGAAAAGGCAGACAGGCAACCATTCTGGTCGCGGGCCCGAGCGGCATAATTACCCGTGTTGGTAACCGTAATCATTTTGTTGGTTTGACCACTCGACCAAACTACGTCAAAGTTGGTACTGGCGTTGAGCGTAACCTGATTGCCGGCACAGAACGTAGTGGAGCCGACGGCAGCGACCGACGGCATTGGCGGCAACGGGTTCACGTTGATTCGAACCACATCCGACGTTACCGAACTACAACCGAACTGATTGCGGGTCTGCACCGAATAGTCACCAGCCTGATTAACCGTAATAGCGCGGGTAGTCAGGCCACCCGTCCACTGGTAAGTAAGTCCCTCCGGAGCCGTTAGCGTGACGTTACGGTCGGCGCAGAACGTAGTTGGGCCACTTGCCGTGATGGCTGGCTTACCGGGTACGGGGTTGGCTGTTACGACAATCGAATTGGATGGTGTGGAGGTGCAACCGTTTTGATCGGTTACGGTAGCAAAATAGGAGCCTGACGCGCCTACCGTAATAGTTTTGCTCTGCTGACCATCGCTCCAGTTGTATCGTACGTTGTCGGTGCTGGCCCGGAGAACGGTGTTGTCGCCCTGGCAGAACGCAGTGGGTTTGTCGTTGGCAATAGTTGGGGCCGCTGGCAGTGGGTTAATGGTTACGTTCAGCACGTTTGACGTGAAATCACAGCCGCTCACGTCACGGTACTTAACGTAATAGGCACCGGCTGATGTGGTGTTCAGCGTTCGATTGGTGGTTACTGTTGTATTATCCTGCTGGTTAATCCACGTTACGTTATCATAGTTTGCCGTTAGTCCCAGACTGCTGCCAATACACACGGATGGCGGGCCGTTGCCTACCACCGAAGCAACTGGCAAATCGGATACGCGCAGGATACTCGTAAAGTGTGTGTTTCCCCGCTCATCTTTTACTCTGGCTCGTACCTGGGCGCCGGGCCCCCTGGTGATTGACCGGCCCGACTCGCCCGACTCCCACTGAATAGACGGATAATTACCGTTCACCGTATACGTAACGTTGGTTCCACCAGCACACGCCACAGACACGGTTGGTGCGGGTGACGCGCTTATTGGCACTGCACTCTGAAAGAAGGAATCAGTCAGGCTACTATTCCAGGCATTAGCCAGTTCAATCAGTCCGTCCATATCAAAATGCAGCCCATCGAAGCGGGGTGGGCGGCTGCGGGGAACCTGAACGTTATCGGTCTCCGGGCCGGCAAACACATTTGTTGTGGACGATATCACCTGGTTCTGACCAGCAATTACAGCAGCGTCAGAGCCGCCATAGAATTCACCATACGATGCTCTGGCTACCACCCAGGCCACATTTTTGCCAAAGTCCTGTCGGCTCTGGTTGATGACAAACTGCAACTCACTCACGTAACGGGCCGTCTCGGTATTGATGAGGTTGTCGCTTTCGCCCTGATGCCACAACACTGCCCGCACACCCAGCATGTTGGCATAGAACTGAAGGGCCACTTTCAGGCTAATATAGGGCTGGCTATTAGCATAAGGCTGGCCATTAAGAACACCGTAGGCAGTGCCGCCCTCGGTTGCACTTTCCCGCCAGTTACGCACCGCCGTACCGCCGTATCCCGCATTGAAAAAAAGGACGGGTACGTTCAGCCGCCTGACCAGTAAATCGCCCAACTGGCCCCAGTTCCAGCTACCAGTACCCCTGGGCGCTATGGTAAAACCCGGTGAGTTGTCAAGCAGGGTAAATTCCGGCACGGGAGGGTCTCCAACGCCCGAGTACAAATAATTCACCGCGTTGACCCGGTCATTTCTGGGGTTGGGGGCATCTCGGTGCTCCCCCTGTGCGTTGGATTGACCCGCAATAATAAATACCTCACCAACGCCTACGCGCTCTACGACGGCTACCGGGCCCACCTGCTGATCGCCGGCCATGCCCCGCACCTCCAGATTGTACCAGCCCCCCTGGCCCGTCAGGTCACCGGCATAGACTCCCCCGGCGGGATTGTCCTGAATGGTGCGCCAGTCGGTAGAGGCTCCCTGCCCATCGCGGGCCACCAACCGGGCTTCAATGCGGCTAACCGAAGTAGAATAGAAGCCTGTGACCCGAATGGCGGCCTGATTAGCGCCATTGCGCTGGAGCACTGCCCGGCTGGTTGGAAAAGAAATTTGAATCTGAGCTAAGGAAAAAAGAGGGAGCAAGTGAAAAAGTGCCGCAAAAAGAAATAAGAAAAAATGTTTCATAAAGTTGGAAAATGCGGGTGGTAATAGGATGCCAGCCACTCACATATTGATAATGGTCTACTGCTAAGCCGATTCATTGGCTATCGTCAGGTTTTGCCAGATTATGTCTTTGAGTTCATCCAAACCCTGCTGGTTAACGGATGATATAAACACAGCCGGTACATTCTTAGGTAAATTCTTTCTTAAACGGTCCAGCTCTTCCTGATCAACAAGGTCGGTCTTGGAAATGGCCAGCAACCGCGTTTTGTCCGTTAATTCTGGGTTGTACTCCCGTAATTCGTTCAACAGGGTATTGTATTCCTGCCGGATATCATCGGAATTAGCCGGTATCAGGAACAGCAGTATTGAATTTCGTTCAATGTGTCGCAGAAAACGCAGGCCCAGTCCCTTTCCCTGAGAAGCTCCTTCGATAATGCCCGGAATGTCGGCCATGACAAACGATTTAAAGTCTCTATAGGCAACGACCCCTAAATTAGGAACGAGGGTTGTGAAGGCATAATCCGCAATTTCGGGCCGCGCAGCCGACACAACGGATAGTAGGGTAGATTTTCCCGCATTTGGAAAGCCAACCAGCCCGACGTCGGCCAGCAGTTTCAGCTCCAGCACAACCCACTCTTCGCGGCCTGGTTCCCCTGGCTGTGCGTAGTCGGGCGCCTGCTGAGTGGGCGTTTTGAAGTGGTCGTTACCGAGTCCGCCCCGCCCGCCCGGAAACAGGATTACGTCCTGACCTGCCTGGGTTATCTCGGCCAGCACCTCGCCGGTGTCGGGATTGCGGGCAATTGTTCCGAGCGGTACGTCCAGAATAACGTCGCTGCCCTGAGCGCCACTGCGTCGGCCGCCTTCACCTGCCACGCCGTTCTCAGCTTTTACGTGCTTTCGGTATTTGAGATGCAGCAGGGTCCATAATTGTGGATTACCCCGCAGGATAATGTGCCCGCCACGGCCGCCATCGCCCCCGTCCGGCCCTCCTTTAGGCGTATGTTTCTCCCGTCGGAAATGCACAGAGCCAGCACCTCCCGCTCCTGATCGGCAATTTATTTTTACGTAATCAATAAAATTGGATGAAGCCATGACTCTTGTTTACCGGGCACTTATCCAGTGCTGCAAAACCAGCAGCACCGTGCCTTATTTGGCTCCTACATTTGCTTTTTGAATCGTTCCGCAAATAGCCCCGAAGATAGTTTCAATATCGCCGATGCCATCAATGGCTACATACTTTCCCTGATGGGCATAATAGTCAGCTACGGGCCTTGTTTTTTCATTGTATTCAGTCACGCGCCGACGTATTAACGCTTCATTCTGGTCGTCAGGCCGGCCCGACGTTTCGCCCCGCTTTAGCAGCCGCCGGATCAGTTCCTCATCGTCAACCACTAACGCTACCATGGTCGTTATCTGCGTGCCATACCGGGTCAGGAGCTGATCGAGTGCTTCGGCCTGCGGTACCGTTCGCGGAAAACCGTCAAAAATAAATCCACCAACAGCGTTACTGGCAGATGCTGGACTGGACTGGCTTTCGTGTAATTTAAAATCGATCATTCCAATCACGACCTCATCCGGTACCAGCAGCCCCTGATCCATCAGTTGCCTGGCCTGCAATCCCAGTTCAGTGCCAGCCGTAATCTGTGACCTGAGTAAATCGCCGGTGGAGAGGTGAATCAGGTTGTAGGTTTCAATCAATTTCTCACTCTGAGTTCCTTTCCCGGCACCGGGTGGGCCAAATAAGACAAGATTAAGCATGGGGTTTGCAGTAGGGCAGTGGCGTTCAGTCAAAAAAGGCGCCCGCAAAGTTACGATACGCCCCGAAAAATAATAGCCCGTCCTACCGTGGGATACGGCTTTTTATTTGGTTATCAGGTAACAAAAAAGCGCGGACAGATTTGCCCACGCTTTTTTGTTACCTGCATATAGGCTGACTACCTACTCGTGGTCTTCTTAGCCGGAGCTTTAGTCGCTGGGCCTTTCGTAGCCGGCCTGGTTGCTGCTGGCTTCGGAGCTGTTTTAACCGGATTCAAAGCCTTCTGCACATCAGCATCGTTCGGATCCAGTTCCAACACCTTGTTGAAGTACTCTTTAGCCTTGGTTTCGTCTTTCTTAGTCAGCGCGGACGATGCCAGAAACTTATAGGCCGTAATCAAATACCTCTGGTACGATTGTTTCTTGGTTGCGTCTGTCTCTGCATTGGCCAGTTCAATGAACTTTTCGTAGTGCGGAACAGCAGCTCCAGAAGCGAGCGTGGCCGAAGGATTAGCGTAGTAAGTCGATTGTCCCCGGTAGTAATAAGCCAGGGGATACGTTTCACCCGCTGTTTTCTCAACCTGCTGTGCCATCTGTCCAAAAGCTGAGTCAGCCCGCATGAAATACATTTGACGCGCCTGCCGTATCTGAGCAGTATCCATCGGAGCCATCGTAGAATCGCGGCCTACGCGGAATGCGTATTGGTAGTTCGCCAGTGCATTGTTCAAATAATCGTTGTTTTTAGGACTCTTATCTTTCTGAATCGTCTGGGTGTAATAATCGGCCGCTTTATCATAGCGTTTCATGCTGAAATATTTCTGCGCTATTTCACGATACAGGTTATCCGTTGTGTCCATGGGGGCCGCCTTTTCCAGAAAAGCAATACTCATCGAATCACCTTCTGGGGTACCAAGTTGCCCATATGATCGGCCCAGATACTTGTAATCGTCGGCCATTACTTTTTGGGGTGCGGCTCCAATAAAGCGGTTTAAGGACTCGACTGCTTCATTGTTTTTTCCCATGGCGGTGTATGCCCAGCCATACATGCGGTCGAT
>DATHAW010000518.1:0-3476 GCA_035296465.1 Spirosoma sp. | reverse complement strand
CCCCGCTGGTCCCACACTGGCGTACCGGCCGTGGTCCGGCATTCCAGTGCGGTGGATTCGCCCGATAGAAGCTCCCAACTCACCAAAATCCAGGATACGTTTCTGACCAGGATATATAGCTTGCTGGATGAGCAACTGGATAACCCTTCAATTAGTGTCGATTGGCTGGCCGATCAACTGGCTATGAACCGAAAGACGCTCTACCGCAAAGTCCACAGCCTGATTCAACTGGCTCCAGCCGAGTTGATTCGGCAGTATCGATTAAGGAAAGCGGCCGAGTTGCTGCAGGCAGGCCATAACGTGTCCGAAACGGCCGATTTAGTGGGATTCAACACCGCTTCTCACTTCACATCGGTCTTTAAAGAATTTTATCAGGAAACGCCGAGTGAATTCATCGCAAACCGGTCTAGAAGCGTCTGATGAAGCAGATTGTTTATCAAACCGGTCAGAAAGCCCCCAATTTGACAGAAAATGTCCCCAATTTGATAGTGAATTGGTGGGCAGAGAGTGACCTTTGGAGTATCATATCCGGTCTATCCACACCATTTTAAATTTTTTTCTTAGTAAACATTTTTATAACAATATCGGGGCTCATTCAGACAGATTAGTATAACCCCCGTATTCATCAGTCAGGCTATTGGCTTTATTCTTAAACAAGGACTCTGGCTACTGACCTACTTATCATAATTCACTATTCGATAGGATTCAACGGACATGCTTCACGATAAAAAAGCCGAAGTCAGCTTCAACTGGCGCGGCTTTTTTATCGTGTTTTTCTAAATGTAGCAGTTGGCTACAGTCGGCTAAGCTTGATCATCGCATAACCGCGACCGAGGAAACGGCAAGCGTATCGACGTAACGCGGATGCACACAGTAGAAATGGGCAAAAAGTCGGCTTTTTCAGAAAAATCCCACTGCCTCTTTATAATAGAGCCTATCCGGCAGACAGTGGGTTTACCAAGTTGCTCCCATGACAAACTCCCGCCGACAATTTCTTCAGCAATCCTCTCATCTGGCTGCCGGGGCATTGCTGCCTGATCAACTACTAGCGACTACATCTCAATCCCGAATTACGTCTGCCGCCGATACGCTGTCGGTGGCTCTAATTGGGTGCAATAGCATGGGCTGGGCCGACCTGATCTCCATGATAAAACATCCGGGCGTTCGGTGTATTGCTCTTTGCGACGTGGATCAGAATGTGCTGACCCGGCGGGCCGCTGAACTGGATAAATTGGCTGGCTCGGTGCCTGGGCAAAAAGCTACTCAGTATAGCGACTTTCGGAAGCTGTTGGACAACAAAGACATTGATGCAGTTGTGGTTGGAACGCCCGATCACTGGCATTGCCTGCCAACGGTGATGGCCTGTCAGGCCGGGAAAGATGTGTACGTGGAAAAGCCACTAGCCAACTCCATTGAGGAGTGCAACCTGATGGTAGCCGCTGCCCGCAAACACAACCGCGTTGTGCAGGTAGGGCAGTGGCAACGGAGCGGTGCCCACTGGAAAGCGGCCATCGATTACGTCCGATCGGGTAAGCTGGGGAAAATCCGGTCGGTTAAAACCTGGGCGTATATGCCCTACGGTAAAACGTTTGCCGTACGGCCCGATGAGCCGGTGCCGGCGGGTGTCGATTATGCCACGTGGCTCGGACCGGCCCCGCAGCGGCCTTTTAACCGCAACCGCTTCCACGGCACGTTTCGCTATTTCTGGGACTACGCCGGGGGACTCATGACCGATTGGGGCGCCCACATGATTGATATGGCGCTATGGGGCATGAACGTAACGACACCCCGATCGGTCGTAGCCATGGGCGGACGGTTTGGCTTCCCCGACCATGCGGGCGAAACACCCGACACCATGCAGGTGCTGTATGATTTTGGCGAGTTCACCCTGCAGTGGGAGCAGGCTATTGGCATTGCCCGTGGGCCATTTGACCGTGAGCATGGCGTAGCGTTCATCGGTAACCTCGGCACGGTAGTAATCGACCGCGATGGGTGGGAGGTGATGCCGGAATCTGAAGGTGGTCAGTACCTAACAACTGCCATGCCGTTGCAGCGTCGAAATGGTAGCGATCTGGACAAGCATACGCTCAACTTTGTGGAGTGCGTTCGTAGTCGGCAGCAACCTAATGCCCCCGTCGACGTAGGGCGCAACGTAGCGGTGAATGCCCAATTAGGTAATATGGCATATCGGTTGGGCCGGAAACTAGTTTGGAACGAAGCTAATCAGACAGTTATTGACGACCAGAAAGCCAACGAGCTCGTGAAAGCACATTACCGCAGCCCCTGGAAGCTACCCGTTGTGTAACAGCATTGCCACTACTAGGAACGTAATACTCTAACCAGTGTAAGCCTCATGAATCGTAAGCTTCTGGCCCTGTCCACTCTGGCTGTTCTGCTGGTATTTTCTGCCGTAACGGCGCAGGACACGCCCATTGGCCCGACAACACCCCTGCCTTCCCATCCTCGTATCCTGTTGCTCAACGGTGAAGAGACTGCCCTGAAACGAGCCATCGCAGCAGACAAAGCCTGGAGTAGCGTACACCAGGTTATTTTAACCGAGTGCGACAATCTGTTGACCGTTGCACCGGTGGAACGTATTCAGATCGGGCGCCGGCTACTCGATAAATCGCGTGAAGCGTTACGTCGCCTGTTTTTTCTTTCCTACGCTTGGCGAATGACCCGCCAACCAACGTATTTGCAACGGGCCGAAAAAGAGTTACTCGCCATTTCAGCGTTCAGTGACTGGAACCCCACCCACTTTCTGGACGTAGCCGAAATGACGATGGCCGCTGCCATTGGATACGACTGGCTTCATAACGACTTGTCAGCAACGTCCCGGTCTGCTATTAAAGAGGCTATTTTGAAAAAAGGAATCGAACCATCGCTCGATCCACAGTACAATGCCTTTCTGAAAACGAGTAACAACTGGAATCAGGTCTGCAATGCCGGTATGACTTACGGCGCAATGGCTATTTATGAAGACCAGCCTGAGTTAGCCAGAAAAGTCATAAACAGGGCCATTGAAACCGTTGTCTTGTCCATGGGCGACTACGCACCCGATGGCGCTTATCCCGAAGGCTATAGCTATTGGGGGTACGGCACCAGCTTTAATGTCATGCTCATCAGTGCCATTGAAAAAGCCTTCGGCCAGGATTACGGTTTATCGCAGCAGCCCGGTTTTTTTAAAACAGCCGGTTATTTAATGAACATGACTGGGCCGTCGGGTAACTCGTTTAATTACTCCGATGCGGGAACGGGTGGTAGCCTGCAACCTGCTATGTTCTGGTTTGCCAGCAAGGTAAAAGATCCTTCGTTATTGTGGGTTGAGCGTAGTCGGTTATTGAATAACGGAGCTCAAAAAGAGGTTAATGATCGGTTGTTGCCAGCTGCAATATTCTGGAGCGGAGGTATTGCTATGAGCCGTATCACGGAGCCAAAATCCAAGATATGGGTTGGCCGCGGGAAAAGCCCGGTTG
>DATHAW010000517.1:0-4717 GCA_035296465.1 Spirosoma sp. | reverse complement strand
GGCTCTATTCGGAATAAAATTCCGAATATTATCCTGAATAACTTATTTTATTGACTATTATTACATATTTTGAGTCAATTGCCAGAATAATATATTTAGTTTATAGCTACGTATATGTTATTTATACTTTCTTGACAAATTAACAAATTCTTAAAAAAATTATATCATTGGTTGTAATTATTCATAGCTAATTGTATGCCCATAGTACAAAAAGCTTTGACGCAGTCGCCAGCCCGGTCCAAATAGTCAGGTAACTGAATCAGTTCGTCCTCTGGAAATTGGCCTAGGACAAAATCGACCTGCCGGCCTTTCGAGAAAGCATTGCCGATTCCAACCCGCAGCCGGGCGTACTCCTGGGTATGTAAGACCTCGTCTATATTACGCAGACCGTTGTGCCCGCCCGGTGATCCTTTGGGTTTTAGTCTTAGCTTGCCAAAGGGCAGATCTTTATCGTCAGTAATAACCAGCAGGTTCTGGATAGGAATGTTTTCCTGCTTTAAGTAGTATAGTACGGCCCGACCACTGAGGTTCATGAACGTAGTAGGCTTCATCAGAAATAATTGCTTTCCCTTATGCTGCCATTGGGCTGTATAAGCAAGGCGAGTCATCGAAAAATCATAGCCATACTGCGCAGCCAGGCGGTCGAGCACCATAAAACCGGCATTATGTCGCGTCATCGCATACTCAGGCCCAATGTTGCCGAGACCCACAATCAGAAATTTAGTAGACATGGTTTTAATAATTCCTACCAGCGGATAAGTGCTGATGCCCAGGTGAAGCCGCTGCCAAACGCAGCCAGACAAACCAGATCGCCGGGTTTGATGCGCCCCTGCTCGAAGGCTTCTGTCAGCGCAATAGGAATGGAGGCTGCTGTGGTGTTGCCGTATAGTTGAATGTTATTGAAAATTTTCTCGTCGGGCAGGTTCATTTGCTGCTGTACGTAGTTCGAGATGCGGATATTGGCCTGGTGGGGAACTAACAGCGACAGATCGTCGGGCGTTAGGCCGTTAGCGAGCAGGCTTTCGTTGATGACCTCGGCAAATCGCACCACAGCATGTTTGAAAACAGCACTGCCGTTCATAGTCACATTATAATTGCCTTCGGCAACGGTGGCTTCGGTAATCCAGCGGCCGTCGCGGCTGCTGCCGGGGTCTTTTACGTACAGGTCTTCGGCAAAGCGGCCATCGGCATGGAGGTGTGTCGACAGAATACGGTGATGGGCATCGGTGGTTGCCTGCACAATGGCCGCGCCCGCTCCATCGCCAAAAATAACGGCCACACCACGGCCCTCGTTCGATTTGTTCAGCAACGACGATTGAATCTCTGAACCAACAACCAGCACCGTTTTATACATCCCACTTTTAATGAACTGATCGGCAATGGAGAGCGCGTAGACGAAACCTGAGCACTGCTGCCGGATGTCAATGACGGCAATGCCCTCTAACCCCAGCTCGCGCTGCATCAGAAAGGCAGAGCCTGGAAAATAATAGTCGGGCGTGATGGTCGCGTAAACGATCAGGTCTACGGATTTGGCTGCAACGCCCGCCCGGTCAAGGGCCATGCGCGATGCGGCTGTTGCCATGCTGGCATTGGTATCCTTACCGTAGGTGAACCAGCGCCGTTGTTTAATGCCCGTGCGCTCCTGAATCCAGGCGTCGCTAGTATCCATGTATTGTGTCAGGTCATCATTCGCAACGACGGTTTCGGGTACGTAGAAGCCTAACCCTGATATTTTGGCGTATATTGGTGTCATTCGTTATGGACCGCAAGAGCAGATTATGAAATAATTGCCAAAGCTACGAAACCGCTTAGGTTTTAGAAACCGGTGATAATCGGTCGTAACAGAATCCGTAGGCTAATCCCCATTCCAATTGACAAAAAGCAGGGTCAGAAAAACTGATAGTCAAAAGTCATGCGTGTTATCCTCGCTCCTGATAAGTTTCGTGGTTCGCTCACAGCCCTGCAGGTGACCAAGGCTATGGAAGAAGGTGTTCGGCAGGTGTGGCCTGATGCCGAACTAGTCGCGCTGCCCCTCGCTGATGGGGGAGAAGGAACGGCTCAGGTTCTGACCGAAGCTACCAGTGGCACCTGGCATACTGCCGTAGTCAGCGACCCGCTCGGTCGGCCAGTAGAGGCTGGTTTTGGTCTGTCGGGCGATGGTCACACGGCGTTTATCGAGATGGCTGCGGCTTCGGGTTTGGCACTGCTTACCCACAATGAACGACGAACGCTTCAGACCAGTACCGTGGGGACCGGCGAACTGATTCGGTATGCTATTAATCTGGGCGTCAGTCACATAGTGCTGGCAATTGGGGGCAGCGCCACAACGGATGCCGGCATTGGTATGGCTAGTGCCCTTGGCTGGAAATTTTTGGACGGTCGGGGAAAATCGCTTCGGGCAATCGGACAAAGCCTGCCCCGCCTTTCCCGCATCATAGCGCCGGCTGTCTCCAATCTAAGCAGTATAACTTTTTCGGTTGCTTGCGATGTTACTAACCCGCTTTATGGAACATCAGGAGCCGCTTACGTGTATGGTCCTCAGAAAGGGGCAACAGCGCGCGAGCTGCAGTGGGCTGATATGGGATTACGGCGGTTTGCCGACGTTGTTCAAGAGCAGTATACCGTCGACGTAGCAAACAGGGCAGGTGCCGGCGCGGCTGGTGGGCTGGGAGCCGGTGCCTTGTTTTTCCTGAATGCCACGCTCAGGCCCGGCGTCGACGTAGTGCTCGACGCCGTTGATTTTGACCGGCACGTCCGTCAGGCCAACCTCGTGCTGACAGGCGAAGGCAAGCTGGATCGCCAGACTTTACAAGGTAAGGTCCTGAAAGGTGTTGCCGATAGGGGGCGACTTGCCCATGTTCCGGTGGTGGCCTTGTGTGGTACGCTTGACCTCGGTCCGGCAGACATTGATGCTCTCGGTTTAACGGCTGCTTTCTCGGTGCTGAACCGCCCGCAACTACTCGATGAAGCCATTTTGACCGCTGATGCCGATGTTCGCGCGGCAACCTTTAACGTATGTCGGTTGTTAAGAAACGTAGCCCGCCAATGAACGTATGGAGTGGTGAAGCCGTACTTACAGCTACATAAATTCGTATGATCTGGGTCGCTGTCCGGGAAACCGGCACGAGGCTATTTAGACAAGGAATTATGCCCGAATTCGATTATAAGAAAGAACTTGCCAAAGTGCCGCACGAGCCGGGTGTATACCGTTATTTCGATGCATCGGGCGAGGTTATTTACGTGGGTAAAGCCAAAGACCTGAAAAACCGCGTCAGCAGCTACTTTACCAACTCAAAAGGGCATGACCGCAAAACACTGCGGTTGGTAAGCCAGATTCGTAAAATCGAATTCACCATTGTCCACACAGAGTTCGATGCCCTTTTGCTTGAAAATCAGCTTATCAAGCGGTATCTGCCAAAATTCAACATTCTGCTGCGCGACGACAAAACGTACCCGTTTGTGTGCGTTACCAACGAGCATTTTCCGCGCGTAATTACTACCCGGCGCATCGATCGTAAGCAGGGAACGTTCTACGGTCCATTTGCAAATTTAAAGCCGATGTATACGGTGCTAGACATGTTTAGCCAGCTTTTCACGATTCGCACCTGTAATTATAACCTGGCACCCGAGAATATTCAGGCGGGCAAGTACAAAGTGTGTCTGGAGTACCATATCGGCAACTGCAAAGGCCCCTGCGAAGGAAAGCAGGCCGAAGGCGATTATGATAAAGACATCGAGCAAATTCATCATATTCTGAAAGGCAATCTGAAACCCGCCCAGGACTATTTTAGGGGACGCATGGTTGAAGCAGCCAGTGAATTAGCCTTTGAACAGGCGCAGGCTTTTAAGGAAAAGATGGACGTATTGCAGCGGTTCCAGAGTAAATCGACAGTGGTGAACCCGAAAATTGCTGATGCCGACGTGTTCTCGATTGCCTCAGACGAAACGGCTGCGTATGTCAACTTTATGAAAGTCGTCAATGGCACAATCGTACAGGCGCACACGGTCGAAATAAAGAAAAAACTTGAGGAGGCAGACCCGGACTTACTAGCGATGATGATCGTTGAATTTCGGGGGCAGTATGGAAGCACGGCTAAAGAAATCATTACGAATATCCCCCTGGATGTAGACTTGCAGGCTGAGGTGACGATTCCCCAAATTGGGGACAAAAAGAAACTGCTGGACATGTCACTGAAGAACGTGCTTTATTTTCGGCGCGAACGGCAGGAACGAGCAGCCAATGAAGCGACGGCCAACGCCAGCAAGAAGGACCGGGTGCTGATTCGTCTGAAACAGGATCTGCAGTTGAAAACCCTGCCCAATCGGATTGAGTGTTTCGACAACTCGAATATTCAGGGCACTAATCCCGTATCGGCGATGGTGTGCTTCGTGGGGGGCAAACCGGCAAACCGTGAATACCGCCACTACTCGATTAAAACCGTTATTGGCCCCAACGACTTTGCCAGCATGTATGAGGTAGTTACGCGTCGTTATAGCCGCGTACTCGAAGAGGCTACTGGTCTTCCTGATCTGATTGTGATCGACGGCGGCAAAGGTCAGCTCAGTGCCGCCTGCGATGCACTCAAAAATCTAGACCTGTATGGTAAGGTGCCGATTATTGGCATAGCTAAACGACTGGAAGAAATTTATTTTCCAGAAGACAACCTCCCCCTTTACATCGATAAAAAGTCAGAATCACTTAAACTGATTAAGCGCA
>DATHAW010000516.1:0-2571 GCA_035296465.1 Spirosoma sp. | reverse complement strand
CGGTTGAATGATTTAAAAAGTCAAAAGCTCGTTTTTGGGTGAGAGAGGGGCACGACGGCCTGAATGGGCAAAAGATTTCCCGAATTATTTCTGCCCGAGGTAAACGACAGCCCGGCCTGATACGAATAAATTTAGTCGGTTATTCCGGTCAAACCGGGTCGTAATAATTACTTGCCCTTAAGTGGCCAAAGCCCCGCTACGTTCTCGGCACCCGTAACGGCATCTGGGCACCGCTGTTTGACCCTATTTTTTGATCAACTGGGGGAAATCTCCGCCGGTGAACTCAAAGTCATCCGGCAGATCAAAATCCAAATAAGTATTAAATTGTGGGAACTTAGAAAAATGTTTTTTCAAATCGTGGTAGCCAAAAAAATCAGGTTTTTCCGTATGAAATTGTTTAAATACATAATCGCGTAAAAACAAACCATCGGGGTTTATGATGTTGTGCGGGGTGTCGTCCTTAAACAATTCCTTTGCCGCAGCATCCGGTAATTCGCGGCCATCGAACGTTAAATGCCAATACCGATAATAATAAGTAAAAATACCATCATACCAGCCCCGCAAATAAGTTGCTGGATGGTTTTTGTAATGTTCACTGCGTCCAAAATTAGTAGGTGACGTCCCAATAAATGACTCCTGTCTATACCACATAGAACTATATTCGATTGAGCCAGCTTTCGCTATCATCAAATTCCATATGTATTTTCTGAATTGGTCGTAGGCAGCGGTCCGTAGGTCTGTATAGGCCTTACCCTGAGCAACGGTTGGGAATTGTGACTCAGCTAAATCCCTAAGGGTGTATTTTTTGCCATTAAAGTCAATATCTCCCTTCCAGCCTTCCCGCAGGTTTTTGTAATTGTCTGTTTCGTCGGCCAGTATGAGTAGCAGGTCCGAAATGGCTTTTTGCATTTGGTTATGTCCCTTCACAAATTCTGCAAATTCAGCGTCTAAATTTCCCGGTCTGTCCCCCAGTGCCCATGTCTTAATAGAATCAGCCGCAATGGCCAATACCGCTATTGCGGCCGCCCCTGCGATACCTGCGGACAATACATCTGCCGCTGCTGCTATGATCCCAATGGCTATGTCCGTTAGGATGGATACGACAAATTCTTTCCAGGCTGAGGGCTTTTCGCCTGATTTTAGAAGGGCGTACATATATACTTCATATTCAATACAGAAGGGATAAAGATCCATTATCCAGGCATTCATGTGAAGTAGATTCTGTGCCGCAGCCTTCAACTCAGCATTGGTTAATGGTACGTCCCCTATCCCAACCGTTGGCGGTATAGGGTGATCGGTACAGCCGGTCAGCAGTGAGGGCAGCATAGCAGTACTGGTTGCCGCAAGGGCCATATCGCGCAGCCATTTCCGGCGACTTAGTTGGCTAAGTGTATTTTGTGCGTTCATGGCAATGGTTGGTTTGAAACGTTGTTTAGTTTTTGACAAAAAGAGGACTGCCTGTGGACCGCGTCAGAGGTAGGCCGACACGGGGTGAGAAACGATAAGAATCAGGTCAGTTAGCGGCCAAAACACCCCGGCTAAAATGGTTGCCCAATCAGGTTTGAGCCGCAAACGCCCGGGGACTTAGCCGGTAGAACGCCCTAAGGCCTTATCTGGGAAGATTCCGGTTTCTGCTTCCGGTATCAATTGACGCTGGTCTCAGGCGTTCTTTTGGGTTCGTTCGCCCGCGAACACGGTAGGTGGTGGGCTGAACGTCTGCCTTCGGGGCGAGCTTCCTGCCGTCTAGGAGCTGCCGATGCGGAACGCACGTTACAAGAATTCGCGCTTTTTAATGGGCTTATTTTGAATAAGACAATGACCAACTTAGCTTGTGTGATGCCGGAGTCCCATTAGCATCAAGTTTAACTTCTATTCCTTTCTCAACCCTTAATGTTCCGGTTGCTAGCAGGCTGACATAGTAAATTTCTAACTTCGTTTTATCTAATGCATGCCAAACAGTCTTTCCTGAATCAGCAGAGCCTTTAGTAAACTCTGCCGTGTTAGCAATATAGGCAGCATCAGCATCGGTTATAGTGGCGGGGTTAATTGCAAGAACTGAAGACGATACGGTTACTCCGGCTACCCGCTGAGCTTTGAGACGAATGGCATCGTAGCGTTCTTGGCTTGTAGCCCAAGTGCTTTTATACACTACTCGTACAGTGAATGCTTGGGTACTACCATCTTCCGCTGTTACGGTATAAGTAACAGGATTCGTAAAATTCTGAACGCTACCGGAGGCTGGTTTAGCCGTTGCTCCCGCTGGTAATGAGAATGCAAATTTAATGGCTGTTACATCTGTACCACCTGGTACAGTCACGGTGTACGAATTAGTGGCCGCATCGAACGTGGAAGTTGCTCCACTGACTCCATCCACCGCCGGAGCGTCCAAACTTTTAGCCGAACTCTTCGGCATTACTGATGTACTGTCAGATTTGCACTGAACCAGCAGACAAACTAAGGCAAGCAATAATGCAGGAGTGAACCTAAAGATGCGATTCATCTCTAAAAATGGTTTTATGGTTATTTGATCTTTTTGAAAACTTGTATTCATCTTTCGTAAGCCGCTTATTA
>DATHAW010000515.1:0-4058 GCA_035296465.1 Spirosoma sp. | reverse complement strand
AACGAAAGCCCACCGTCGGGCCGGTAGATATTAATCAGGTAAGCCGTTCGGCCATCGGTGGCCATACCACTGATAGCATTGTCGCCTGAATTATTGATGGGTGGCCCAATATTGACGGCTTCACTCCAATTGGGCGGGTTGCCATTCGTGCCGGGTTCGAGCGTCGAGTACCACACATCCTGCCGGTCAGCCCCGCCAATGTTGGCCTTATTGAAATTACGTGTAAAATAAAGCGTCCGGCCATCGGGCGCGATGACCGGTGCCACCTCCTGACCCGGTGTATTGACTGTTTTACCGAGGTTTTCCTTTTGAATATCTTTTGGAGTAGCCGCCGATACGTTGATCCCGGCAGTAATCGGTTTAGGGTCTTCTGATATGCCGATAGCATCAATCTGGTTGATGCCTTTCAGCGCGGCTCCGTTTAAGACCACCTTAACCTGCTGGCAAACAAACGAGTAATCGTTCGGGAAAATGTGCAGCAGTGGATTGGGGCGGACCTGGGTACCGGAGTTTTGATAAACAATGTGCTGAACGCCTTTTTCGTCGATGACTATTACCCTGACCACGGCACCGGGATTGACGTTTTCGGCTATAACGATCTGGCGGGCTCGCAGCGGTGCTGCAAATCCAACCTGAATCCACTCATCGGTTGCGCCATCAGGCGAAGCGGGTGCCCAGGCACAGGGGCTTTCGTCTATTTCCGGCACTTTGCTGGGCCGTCCCAGGGCCTGTACGGCCCGGTACTGCTCTCCGGTAGATTCGCCTTTTTTCTCCGACGATACACCCACGACGCGGCTTGCCCATTGCACCGATTGTGCCGGACTGACCAACGCAAGGGTGATAAAACTAAGGCAGAGCAGAAGTCGCTGCGTACACATAGTATTTTTTAGTGTTTTCTCTCAGTTCGTTAGCACCCGGTATTCCCAGGGCTTGAGCGTAAGGGAAATATCAGGCTTCAACGTCGTTGGCTGGCGCGTGAATACTTCCGTGTATATCCCCTCATAATCCTCGCCACCCAACTGAACGGTTTGGGGTTGGGGGCTCAGATTTAGCACCACGATGACCCGGTCTGTGTCGCGCTGCCGGTGAAACACATACACTTTATCGTCGCGGTCGGTTGGTATTTTCACGGCTTTTCCCCCGGCGTTTCCGTTCCATAACGCCCGATTCCGGTGTTTCAGCGTAAGGAGTGTTTTGAAAAAATCGCTTTTTTCATACCTACCCCAGGGGATGGTGTCTTTTTCGAAGAACGCTACCCGTTTGTTCAGGTTGGACTCCATGCCGTTATAAACCAGGGGCATTCCTTCCAGCGTGCTGCTCAGGACAATGATCGCATCGGCGGCCGGGCCATAGGACTCCGCCAGGGTGCCGTTCCAGGTGTTTTCGTCATGATTCTGCGTGAACATCATCTGGTAATACCAGCCAGGGAAGCGCTTTTGGTTGGCATCGCGCAGGGAGTCGATCTTGTCGGCCGTGAGGTTGCCATTGGCTACGGCCTTCATCACATGGTGCATGGCCCAGCCGTAGTTCATGTTAAAACAACTCTTAAACTGATCCGGCTCATCTTCCCACTCCGAGAGCATGAACACGGTCTTTAGTTTATCTAACTGCGGGCGCAGTTCGGCCCAGAAATCGTTGGGCACATAGCCCGCTACGTCGCAGCGGTATCCGTCGATGTCGCACTCCTTGATCCAGAACTGCATGGCCTCGATCATGCCTTTGCGCATATCAGGATTATTATAGTTAAGGTCCACAACGTCAGTCCAGTCGGTGGGTTTATTGGTTTTTGGGTCGATGGGGGCAATCATCCGGCCATTCACCAGCGTGTACCAGTCGGGGTGCTGCTTCACCCAGATGTGATCCCAGCCGGTGTGGTTTGGCACCCAGTCCAGAATAACGCGTAGGCCCAGTTCGTGCGCCCGCTTAACCAGGGCCTTAAAATCAGCCATTGTTCCGTAGGCAGGATTAACGGCTTTATAATCTGCTACGGCATAGGGGCTGCCAAGCGTGCCTTTTTTGTTTTTCTGACTGATGGGGTAGATAGGCATGAACCACAGAATGTCTACCCCCATTTCTTTTAGTCGCGGCAGTTGCTCTTCAACCGCTTTAAAATCACCTTTAGCCGAAAACTGGCGCGTATTAACTTCGTAAATAGTGGCATACCTGGCCCATTCCGGCGCTGGCGGAGCCTTGGACGTGGTTGTATCGGAAACGGAAGGCGTAGTCGCTGGAGTATCGGTCTCGGTTGGGCTATTGCGGCAGGCCGTTGTCAGCAGAAAGGCACTGAGAACAAAGACCAGAGAGGATATCTTCATACAGGTGGGTTCAATCGGAGGATGAAAAGCAGAGCACAAACCGCAGAAATCAGGCAACCATGGGCTGGCGGCAATGTTTAAGTTGCCGTATGGCATCCAGCGGATCGTCGGCGCCAAACACCGACGTACCGGCTACCACATAGTCGGCTCCGGCGTCCAGCAGGGTTGGGGTATTCGACAGCCCCAAACCCCCGTCGACCCCAATCAGGGCCGAACTGCCGGCACCCAGCAGCAACTGGCGTAGTTTACGCACTTTCGGAATGGACAGGGGTAACAGTTGCTGGCCACCAAAGCCGGGGTTTATAGTCATAATGAGCACCTGGTCGAAGGCATCGGTAATGTCGGCCAGCACTTCCACCGGGGTCTGTATATTCAGGGCTACGCCCGCCTGACAGCCAGCTTCGCGAATCTGGGTCAGCACCCGGTGCAGGTGCTGGCAGGCTTCGTAATGAACCGTAATATGACTGGCTCCTTTGCGGGCAAACTCCGCTACGTAGCGTTCGGGCTGAACGATCATCAGATGAACGTCGAGCGGTTTTTGGGCGTGCCGGTGAATGGCTTCGACTACGGGAAACCCAAACGATATATTAGGTACGAATAAACCATCCATCACGTCCACATGAAACCAGTCTGCATCGCTTCGGTTCACCAGTTCAACATCGCGTTGAAGATTGGCGAAGTCAGCGGCCAGCACCGACGGAGCGATGATGGCTGGGCCAGCCGGTCTGAAAGCAGCACCCGCGCCGGCGCCGGTTGATAAGGTCATACCTGGAAATTTTTAGCCCGTAAAACTACCTTTTTTTGGTCGAATGAAGAAACAAAACCCATATTGCCGGTCCAGGGATGAGTTATCCGCAAAGAACTAACACCAGGTGGCCGTTCGCGATTATATAGCGAGCCAACGGCAACTGGCCCATACCTGTCATTGATACCGCTTAAAACGTATGATACCCGAGCAACGAATAATCGAACTGACCGACCTGATTAACTGGTACAACGACCAATATTACCAAAACAGCATCTCTGAAGTAGACGACTTTACGTTCGATCAACTGCTTCAGGAACTGACCGATCTGGAAAAACAATATCCCCACTATGTTAGGCCTGACTCGCCAACGGCCCGCGTCGGTGGCACCATCAGCAAGGATTTTGCTACGGTGTATCACCGCTTTCCGATGCTGTCACTGGGTAACACCTACTCTGAAGCAGACCTCGTGGAGTTCGACAGCCGCGTTCGCCGGGGACTTCGCGACGAACCCTACGAATACATCTGCGAGCTAAAATTCGATGGCGTGGCCCTGAGCATGACGTACGAAAACGGGGTGCTTGTGCAGGGGGCCACGCGGGGCGACGGTGTCCGGGGCGACGACATTACGAACAACATCCGCACCATCCGTACCTTGCCACTACTGATAAAAGGAGCCAGCCAGTCCGACGGTGACGTACCCAAGATCGCTGTACCACCCTTATTTGAGGTACGGGGTGAGGGGTTCCTGCCGCTGGCCGAGTTTGAACGGATAAACAAAGAGCGCGAAGACATTGGCGAACCCTTGCTGGCAAACCCCCGTAATGCCGCGTCGGGCACATTTAAACAGCAGAACTCGGCGGCCGTTGCCCAACGGCGTTTAGACTGCTACGTGTATTCGTTCTTGTCAGAACAACCTCTTTTTCATACCCACGAGGAGAGCCTGGTGGCCATGAAAAACTGGGGATTCAACGTATCGCCGACCTGGCGTAAATGCG
>DATHAW010000514.1:0-3326 GCA_035296465.1 Spirosoma sp. | reverse complement strand
AACGTCGGGCAAGGCTCGCGAGATGATAACCGACATCGAATAATCGATATAGGCACCACGCATTTCGTCCTCAATGTTAATGGGAATAATGTTACTGGTCGATTCGAGGTCGGGAGTTACTTCCGCCATGTGCAGTTGGAGTTTCGCAGAAAATTACTATTCCGGTTCATACATTACGTGTAAACCGCTGTATACACAAATATACAAAATTTTGCGATAAAAACCGAAAAAATGGCGTAAAACCAGGGTGTAGGCTCACTGTAGCACTCAATCAGGCTCCGCGTAGCGATTGACAAAACACTGCTGTGGACCTGCCCTATCATCTAAATCAAATACAATTCTATTACAACAAAAATGTACCGATAACACGGTCAGCTAAAGGGTAAACTCCTCCCCTACTCATCTGGGATTAACTATGGCACAGATCGCAGACAACGGCACCATACGTATCGTGTACAAATGCGGATGAAAACTTAAGCCAGTTTGTATCGTTTATATCATTTAACAACACGAATCAAAACCATTATGAAAAAGATAGGTCTGATACTGGCCCTTGCCATTGCATCCCTGAATTTTCAAGCCTGCAGCGAGAACAAAAAATCAGGTAGTACGGACAGCGTAGAGAACGCCAATGATGCCAACGACGAGAAAGAAAAGCAGGCAACCGGAGAAGACGATGACGACAATGAGTTTGCCGTAAAAGCCGCCAACGGGGGAATGCTTGAAATGGAGCTGGCCCGACTGGTCCGTGAGAAAGGACAGCGCAGCGATGTGAAAGAATTTGCGGCCATGATGATGGCCGACCACCAGAAAGCCAATGATGAACTCAAGGCAATTGCGGGACGCAAGAACATCACCCTCCCCGCTCGTTTAGGCGACGATGAGCAGAAGCACGTTGACGAACTGGCAAAACTATCAGGCACTGAGTTTGACAAAAAGTATGTCGACCTGATGGTGGACGATCACGAGAAGGACGTTAAACTATTCAAAGAAGCCGCTGACGATGCCGACGATGCAGATCTGAAAGCCTTCGCGGCCAAGACTCTGCCCACGCTGCAAAAGCACCTGGAGCGGATAAAGATGATCGATAAGAATATAGATTAACTGGCTCATAAGCCTGAGGTAAGTACCGTAGTGGATAAGAAGATTAACTTCTTGGCCAATACAGATTAAATAACAAAAAGCCCTGCCAGCTTAGCTGGCAGGGCTTTTTTATTTTGGCAGAGTCAATTACTTAACTTCTTCATAGGGTACGTCCGAGACGTTGTCACCGGTTGGCTGGCCTTGACCATTACCAGGGTTCGTATTGCCTCCGTCGAAACCAGCGCCGTCCATTGGATTAGCGCCGTCGCTGTTGGTCGCGTTATACATTTCGGTCGAAGCTGCGGCCCAGGCTGCGTTCAGGGCTTCCAGAGCCGCGTCGATGGCGATTGCATCGCGGGTGCCGTGTGCCGTGCGCAGGGTGCCCAGGGCGTTTTCAATAGCCGTTTTATTGGCCGGGCTAAGCTTGTCGCCGTACTCCTTGAGTTGCTTTTCGGTCTGGAAAATCATCGAGTCAGCCGCATTAACCTTCTCAATTTTCTCACGCTCGGCTTTGTCGGCGGCTTCATTCGCTTTGGCTTCTTCGCGCATCCGGTTGATTTCAGCATCGGTCAGGCCGCTCGAGGCTTCGATGCGGATTTTCTGCTCTTTACCGGTGCCTTTATCTTTTGCCGTTACGTTCAGGATACCATTGGCGTCTACGTCGAAGGTTACTTCAATTTGTGGAACACCACGTGGTGCCGGTGGAATATCGGACAGAATAAACCGGCCTAACTGACGGTTCTGAGCCGCCATAGGACGCTCACCCTGCAGGATATTGATCTCTACGCTTGGCTGGTTGTCCGACGCCGTCGAATACGTTTCGACTTTTTTGCTCGGGATGGTTGTGTTGGCTTCTACCATCTTGGTAAATACACCACCCATTGTTTCGATACCCAGCGACAGCGGGATAACGTCCAGCAGCAAGACGTCTTTCACCTCACCCGTTAGCACACCACCCTGAATGGCAGCACCAATAGCTACGGCTTCGTCCGGATTAACGGCTTTCGAGGGCTTGCGACCAAATAGTTTCTCTACCTCATCCTGCACTTTCGGAATCCGGGTCGAACCACCCACCAGAATCACTTCGTCGATCTGGTTAGCCGACAAACCGGCATTCTTCAAAGCACGGCGGCAAGGCTCCAGGCTGCGCTGAATCAGCGAATCGGCAAGTTGTTCAAACTTCGCCCGGCTCAGTGTCCGGACCAGGTGCTTGGGGATACCATTCACCGGCATGATGTAGGGCAGGTTTATTTCCGTAGAATTAGAGCTCGACAGTTCAACCTTTGCTTTTTCGGCTGCTTCTTTCAACCGCTGCAGGGCCATTGGGTCCTGACGGAGATCGATGGCTTCATCTTTTTTAAACTCGTCGGCGAGCCAGTCGATGATGACCTGGTCAAAGTCGTCGCCACCGAGGTGCGTATCGCCATCGGTTGCCTTCACTTCAAACACACCATCTCCCAGTTCAAGAATCGAAATATCGAACGTACCACCGCCTAAGTCGAAGACCGCAATTTTCTGATCGTGGTTGGTTTTATCCAGTCCGTAAGCCAGCGCGGCAGCCGTCGGCTCGTTAATGATCCGCTTTACGTCGAGACCGGCAATGGCTCCGGCTTCTTTGGTGGCCTGCCGCTCCGCATCGTTGAAGTAGGCGGGCACCGTGATAACGGCTTCCGTTACGGTTTGCCCGAGGTAGTCTTCGGCAGTTTGCTTCATCTTCTGCAGAATCAGCGCCGACAGTTCCTGCGGGGTATATTGCCGATCGCCAATGCGAACCCGGGGGGTCGAGTTGGGCCCGTTCTCTACGTCGTAGGCGACATTTTTGATTTCGTTCGTTACCTCGCTGTAACGTTTCCCCATGAAACGCTTGATGGAGGAAATCGTATTTTTGGGGTTGGTGATGGCCTGGCGTTTAGCGGGTGCCCCTACCTTACGTTCGCCGTTGCCGTTGTCCATAAACGCAACGACCGAGGGAGTCGTCCGTGCGCCTTCCGAATTGGGGATCACGACCGGCTCGTTGCCTTCCATCACGGCTACGCACGAGTTCGTGGTGCCTAAGTCAATACCAATTATTTTTCCCATGATAACACGCTAATGATTTATGGTTTAGTTTCTATGCTGGCTGTGATTGTAACCTGACAGACGTTATCTCTCCATCAATCTAAATGCCAGCGCGGCTGAATCCCCCTTTTGCTGTCAGATTGGCAGAACAAACCACCCAGATGAGCCAGAATGGCGATTTTATT
>DATHAW010000513.1:0-2024 GCA_035296465.1 Spirosoma sp. | reverse complement strand
CTTTTATGAAACTCTATAAAACCCGATCCGGCATTGTCGTTGACCATCAAAATCAGTTCTACCTAGCCCTGTCAGACGATTGGGACACGTTAGTTAACCGGGATGATTTATACAGTTTTCTTTCTCAGCGGCTGGCAGAGGCAACACCTTCCGATCAGTACCGGGCGTGGACCGAAACACATTTGCAGGCCCCCATTGGCCGGCAGGAGGTGTGGGCGTCGGGGGTAACGTACCTGCGCAGCCGAAATGCCCGCATGGAGGAATCTAAAAAATCGGGGGGCGATAATTTTTACGACCGCGTGTATGATGCCGAGCGGCCTGAGCTGTTTTTTAAAGCTACTGCTGAGCGCGTTGTTAGTCCGGGTGATGCTGTTCGTATTCGGCAGGATTCCAACTGGAACGTACCGGAACCGGAGTTGACCTTGTTTATTACGTCGACGGGAAAGATTGTGGGCTATACGTGCGGCAACGACATGAGTTCGCGGAGCATCGAAGGAGAGAATCCGCTTTATCTGCCCCAGGCCAAAAGCTACGACGGCAGCGCGGCCCTTGGCCCCTGCCTGTACGTACCAGAAACGCCCATAACGCCCGATACGCAAATCCAGCTCGACATTATCCGCGATACCGACGCCATTTTCTCTGGCAACATCGCTATCGACCAGATGAAACGGCAACACACCGAACTCGTGTCGTTTCTGTTTCGCGAATGCTCCTTCGCCAACGGATGCTATCTGATGACCGGTACCGGCATTGTACCACCTGATAATTTTACGCTCCGCGTCGGCGATGAAGTCCGAATTACGATTGACGGCATTGGGACGTTAACGAATGTGGTGGCTATGTAACGACCCGAATTCCAGCTTTCACGTACTCAACTTTTTCCCGTAGTGCATCCAGCGAATTATCCAT
Source organism: Spirosoma sp. (assembly GCA_035296465.1). Classification (GTDB taxonomy): domain Bacteria; phylum Bacteroidota; class Bacteroidia; order Cytophagales; family Spirosomataceae; genus Spirosoma. The sequence goes on along the minus strand of DATHAW010000513.1, from coordinate 1,115 downwards.
AACCGTTACGTGTCCCATCTTGCGGAATGGTTTTGTGATGGCTTTGCCGTAGAAAAACGGGAACACGCCGGGTATTGAGAGCAGGTTCTCCAACCCCTCGTATACGGCCGGGCCGGTGTGGTTGTCTTCCCCGAGAAGATTGACCATGGCGGCTGGTTGGTAGGCCGTCGTATCGCCTAATGGATAAGCAAGAATGGCCCGCCAGTGCTGCTCGAACTGCGACGTTACGTTTGCCCGCATGGTGTGATGACCACTGTTGTGCGGCCGTGGGGCTACTTCGTTAATCAACACATTACCGGCTTTGTCCAGAAACAATTCCACCGCCAACAGCCCTACAATACCAAACGCGTCGGCTGTTTGGCGGGCAATAGCCTGTGCCTGACGCTCAATTGCCTCAGAAATCTGAGCGGGGGCAAATAAGTAGTCAACTAAGTTTAGTTCGGGGTGGAACACCATCTCAACGGTGGGGAACGTCTGTACGTCGCCCCGTTCGTTGCGGGCTACGATCACCGCTAATTCCTTTTCGAAATCAACGCCCTGCTCCAGAACGCCCGGAGCGTCGAAGGCTTTTCCAACATCGGCAACGGAAACAATGCGCTGAACGCCCCGGCCATCGTACCCATCGCGGCCAAGTTTGTGAAACGCAGGAAAGAAATCAGGTTGATGGATTTCCACTAACGCGACGTCGGCACGGGTTTGGGTCAGGATGAAGTCGGCGGTGGGCAGTTGGTGATCGCGGTAAAATTGCTTTTGCAACCGTTTGTCCTGAATGATGCGGATGACCGATGGCTGCGGAAAAACGCGCTTTCCTTCGCGTTCGAGGGCTTCGAGGGCTTCGACATTGACCCGCTCGATCTCAATCGTTATGACATCAACGTTCTGCCCAAATTGATAAACTGTGTCATAGTCGGTGAGGGAGTCCTGCGTAAACTGGGCGCACAGGGTGCGGCAGGGGGCTTCTACGTCTGGGTCCAGAATGTGAACGCGGAGGTTCCAGTCAATGGCTGCCTGCAGGAGCATAAGGCCAAGCTGTCCTCCGCCGAGGATGCCAATAGTGGGTGTCAACGGAGCGAAAGAGTGAATGAGTGAAAGAGCGACAAAATTATCTAATCGCT
>DATHAW010000512.1:0-2252 GCA_035296465.1 Spirosoma sp. | reverse complement strand
TTGCGGATGGATATCCGCCAGATGCACATCAACCGACTCTACGCCGACAGCAACTCAACATTCGCAGAAAAGCCTTTTGAGGGCGGTGAACTACGCTTTAATGGATTGCATAAGACCTACTCTAACCCAACGGCCAGTTTCGGTGCTACTTACAACCTGTCGAGCCGGTGGACGGTGAAGGCCAATATTGGCCGGGGATTTCGGGCACCCACAACCCCTGAACTCTCGGCCAATGGCGAACACGCCGGTACGTTTCGCTATGAGATTGGTAGCCCTAACCTTCGTTCCGAAACTTCGTGGCAGGGTGATCTGGGTATAAACTACGAGTCGCCGAGTTTAAGTATAACGGCCAGTCTGTTTCAGAACCGAATCAATAACTATACGTATTCGGAGAAAGTGCTCGATCGCTTTGGCCGCGACTCCATTGTTGACCCCATGCGGCCAATTTTAACGTATCGGTACACCCAGGGCAACGCTGTTTTATTTGGGGGGGAAGGCCAGGCTAGCTATAACCCGCAGTCAGCACGGTGGTTGCATTTCACTACGTCGTACTCGCTGGTGCGGTCGCGCAATCTGTCAGCCACGGCCGATTCGTCCAGGTACTTACCCTTTTTGCCCCCGCCCCGGCTAATTGCGCAGGTGAGGTTCACAAAGGACGAAGCAGGCAACCGCTGGCGGAATTTGTATGCGCAGGTGGAGGTGGAGACGAATTCCCGGCAAAATCAGGCGCTACTGGCGTATGGCACAGAAACCCAAACGCCGGGTTATACGCTCATTAATCTGGGTGCGGGCAGCGACGTAATGACCAATACGGGGCAAACGCTCTTTTCGCTTTACCTGACTGTGCAGAACCTGTTCGATATAGCCTACCAGAGCCACCAGAACCGGCTCAAATATTTTGGCATTAATGAGGCTACCGGCCGGTCGGGCGTGTTTAACATGGGCCGGAATATAAGCGTAAAGGTGGTGGTACCATTAGGAAGAAAATAAAACCAGGGGGCCAATTAATTGGCCCCCTGGTTTTATTTCAACGTTGCTACGGCCTCCTTAATGCGTCGTACGGCTTCGACAAGACTCTCGTCGGATGCGGCTGTGCTGATGCGCAGGCAGTTGGGCGCACCAAAGCCCGACCCGGCTACGGTTGAGACGTAAGCCGTATTGAGCAGCCAGCCGGCGAAGTCGTCCGAGTTTTCGATACGAGTCGTTCCGTCCGATTTGCCGTAGTAGTAACTAACATCGGGAAAGGCGTAAAAAGCACCCTCGGGTACGTTCGTGCGGAAACCAGGCACCTCGTGAAGCAAATTCACAACCAAATCGCGCCGGCGATGGTACGCTTTGGCCATTTCCAAGCTCGGCTCCATCGGGCCATTCAGGGCCGCAACGGCCGCTTTTTGCGCGATGGAGTTCGTACCCGACGTTACCTGCCCCTGCAATTTCTCAACACCGTCGGCAATCCATTTGGCCGCACCAATGTAGCCAATACGCCAGCCGGTCATGGCAAACCCTTTGGCTACACCGTTGACCGTAATGACGCGGTCGGCAATTTCCGGAACAGAGCCGATGCTGAAATGGCCTTCGGGCGTGAAGTTAATATATTCGTAAATCTCATCGGCCAGCACGTAGATGTTATCATGGCGGGCCACAATATTGGCAATGGCCCGAAGTTCTGCTTCCGAATAGATCGAGCCGGTTGGGTTGTTGGGCGATGCGTACATTACAATCCGCGTACGGTCGGTAATGGCCTCCTCAAACTGCTCGGGCGTTACTTTGAAATTGTTCTCAAACGACCCATCTACCACTACGGCCTTTCCTTCGGCCAGCTTCACCATCTCGGAGTAGCTAACCCAATAGGGCGAAAAGATCAGAACTTCGTCGCCGGGGTTAATCAGGACCTGAATGACGTTGGCCAGTGAATGTTTGGCGCCCGTTGACACAACAATGTTTTCGGGTTTCCAGTCAATTTTGTTGTCACGTTTAAATTTATCAGCGATTGCTTTGCGCAGGTCTGGATAGCCAGCCACGGGTGAGTAGCCATGAAAGCCGTCGTCGATGGCTTTTTTGGCTGCTTCGCAGATGTGGGCGGGCGTTTTGAAATCAGGCTCACCAACGCTTAAACTAATTACGTTGTGGCCCTGCGCGGCTAATTCGCGGGCTTTTTTGGTCATCGCCAGCGTGGACGATTCTTCCAGCGCATTGATGCGGTCGGCTAACAACCGCACGGTGTCGAGCGTGGCAGACATAACAGGATGGTT
>DATHAW010000511.1:0-7461 GCA_035296465.1 Spirosoma sp. | reverse complement strand
TGAGGTGGTAGAGCCGCATCAGGGCTAGTTCAATTTCCTGGTGGCCACTCACCCAATGCCGGTTGGGCACCCGAAATGTAGCGTCGATATGGTCGGCCAGCCGGATGGCTACGTCGAGCAGTTTGCGTTTGCCGGTGGTGTTGTAATAGGCCACGGCGGCTTCGATCAGGTGACCGGCGCAGTAGTCCTCGTGCTTTTCCATGTCGGTCCAGCGTTTGTCGAGGCCTGTCAGTGTGTAGTACGTGTTCAGGTAACCGTCGGGCAGTTGGGCTGCGGCTATTTTGTCGATCCACTCGTCGGCTTTCTGCTGAATAGCCACGTCGGGGTGATTTTTGAGCGAATAAGCCATTGCTTCAATGGCTTTATACACGTCGGAGTCGTCGTAATAAATGCCTTCGTGTGTAGTAGTGCCCGGCTTGCCATATTCTTTCCGGGCCACTTTCTCGAAGTTGCGGATGCGCCCCGTTTTGGTCTCCGTTTGCACAATGCAGGCGTTCAGCGTCGCCGTAGCGACCTTGTCCATCTTGGGTTTCCAGAATTGGTCGGTGATGCTGACATGGGCAAACCCTACCGGTTCAAATCGTTGCGTAAGGAGTTGGGCGTGAGCCGGAAAAGCAAGTACAGTAAGAAACAGCAGGCTTTTTTTCATAAATCAGAACCCAAGGTACCGGGTAATCCTGGTTGTGTATGGTCCTAACGTGTGATGGGTAGGGTCTTGAGTAAAGATAGTTAGTTTTTTCTCAGCGCATACAAAATTCGGGTGGGGTAGCTCACTCAAGGTCTTTGCCCGCCTGGCGTGCTTATAGGCCAGCAAAAGCAAGTGGCTGGCCTATAAACATATAAGTCTCGCCCGTCGCCGATGATGCCCAGCACCACCATTTTAGTTTCAGGAACAAACCGCAACGGCGCAAAATCACCGCTGCGCTCGTCATCATATTCCAGAAAATACGCATCGACGTTAATAGAATTGAACAGGATTTCGGCCACTGGCTCATACCCTCCTTCTGCAAACCAGGTACTACGGTAGTTACCCCGGCAAAGATGAATCCCTACCGTTAAATCGTCGGGTCGGCCGTCGATAACCGAGTTGATCAGAGCGGCATACGTTCGGGGAAGTTCGTCGGGTTCTTCGCCCCGCTCAACGGCAGCCGCCCGCATGTTGGGATCGCAGAGATAGGCCAGATTCGTATCGTCCAACTGCAGATAACGCAGGCCACCCTGGTATAAATGGTCAATTTCTTCCCGATAGACCGCGGCTAAATCACGGAAAAACTCGTCCATGTCCGGGTACGAATTGATGTCGATTGACTTGCGCCCACCCCGGAAATGCACCATCGTCGGCGAGGGAATCGACACTTTGGGCGTCTGGCTCACCACCGATTTTAAGTAGTTAAAATCTGCGACCTGAATGTCGTGGATGTGTTTCAGTTTGCCCGTTACGCTCAGTTTGGTGGGGTAAAGCTATCTTCAGCCACTTTGGCGGCCGGGTTTGCCTCGATGCCGTCCGTCACGGTTACGCCGGCCAGTTCTTTCAGGAAATCGAGGTGGAAATAATTCCGACGGAACTCCCCATCGGTGATGGATTTCATGCCCGTCGATTCCAACTGGCTGACCGTTTGGGCGATGGCTGTGTCTTCGATGGCCCGAAGTTCGCCGGCTGTGATCTCGCCTTTTTTCCACTTCAGGCGGTTTTCTTTCACAGCTGACGTTCGTAATAAACAGACAACGTGGTCGGCACGAAAGGGTGGTTTCATCGGGTTTGTTATTTAGCTGCCATGCGGATCGCTCCATCCAGGCGGATGACCTCGCCGTTCAGCATCTGGTTTTGGATAATGTGTTTAACTAAGGCTGCGTATTCGTGGGGTTGCCCCAGCCGGGACGGGAACGGCACCTGCTGGCCCAGCGACAGGCGGGCTTCTTCGGGGAGGCCAGCCAGCAAAGGCGTTTCAAATAAACCGGGCGCAATGGCCATCACCCGGATGCCAAAGCGGGCCAGTTCACGCGCAATGGGTAAGGTCATTGCCACAATGCCGCCCTTGGAGGCAGAATAAGCCGCCTGGCCAATCTGCCCATCGAAAGCGGCTACGGATGCCGTTGAGATTATCACCCCTCGCTCACCCGTGAGAGGTCCTGCCCCGGCCGGTGCGCCGGTGCGATACCGGTCGCCACGGTTTGGGTCGTTGGTTTGCAAATGGGCTGAGACCAACCGAAGAACATTGAATGTCCCAATCAAATTAACGGTAATGGTTTTGGTGAAACTGGCTAGAGAATGCGGCCCATTTTTGCCCAATACCCGTTCGGCAGGTGCGATGCCCGCGCAGTTGATAGCCCCGTGTAAACCACCAAACGTCGTTTGAGCAATCGAAATAGCGTTTTGAACGCCCGCTTCGTCGGTAACGTCGGTTTGGACAAAGCGGGCGTTTGGCCCCAACTGGCTCTGGGCCTGTGTACCCGTAGTGGTGTCTACATCGAGCAAAAGGGCATTTCCCCCATTGTCAACAATCATCCGGGCAGTTGCCAGTCCCAGACCCGACGCCCCGCCAGTAACGATGAAGGTGTTGTTCTGAATATCCATTGTAGGTTTGGCTATATAATTGTTTTACTAAGGCAGCCTAGTGTTTCGAAGCGCCCATTAATCTAGCGGGCCTTTATCAGTGGGGTGGCAATCCCGCTCAGGGTATGCCATAACTATGAATTGAATTCAGACAATTCCTGTCGCGAATTAGATCTCAGTAGTTATAATACCGGTAATTTTTGCAACGTATAAATAGACTAAGCCAATTTGCCAATGACCCGTTCTGGCCAAAGTTAACTAAACAAATAGCCGAAGCGGTCAACGTCCTGCCTTAATAAGGCAGGACGTTGACCGCTTCGGCTGGTATCTATTTCTGCAGATAAGGTTCTCGTTTCTCTTAAATCATTCAACCGAAATGCCCTGCTAAAAATATCGATAGCTCAGGAAGGATAACCGTGCATTCATTGCTTAGCCTTCGCTCCGCTTTTTAGGCTTATAATCCTGGACTTTAGTGGCAAAGTGCCCTTTTAGAAGGTTACTTTCAACAAAGCTCCATCGCCCAGACTGGTTATGTAAGCGGTGTGATTATCGCTCAGTTGTAGGTCAGTAGGGAGATTCAACCCACTGAGCAATACATCGCTGCTAGTGCCCCTGGCCCGTAATAACCGACCCGTTCTAGGCGTGAAACCCATAGGGCCGAACACCGCATGTTCCAGTGCTAAATAATTCCCATGACCATCATTCTCTAGATCGACCAGGCTGTTAAAGCTTTGCTGAAAAACGGTTAACTTTCCAGATAGATCCATCTGATAAATGATGGCTTTACCCGCCGGAAAAGGAAAACCCAGTAACGTACTTATGGCGAACTGTCTGCTGTCGAAAGTAATACCCGTCGGAACGGATTCAATGAAGGGAGGGCCGACAGGAGTGGGGTTTGGGATGCCAGGCACCTCGGTAACTACACTTAGCTGGCCACCTGGAGAACGACGAATAATGGCATTAGCGCCAGCATCGGTGAAGTACAGGGCTCCATCAGGGCCAAGGGCCATGTTATACGGGTGCGATTCGCCCGTGTCCTGAGTAAACTTATAGTCGAGAACAAACTGTTGAATGAATTCGGGTGTCAGACTAGAGGCCGGAATGGGCGAATCACCGGTTTTATACGATGCGAGGTTGAGTTTATAAAGTCCTTTGGCATTCAACACGTAGAGAATGTCATTGGCGATCAGCAGGTGATCCGTAGCGTCAAGTTCGTTATCAGGGCGTGTAAACGAATAAAGTCCTGTTATTACGGGATACACTTTCCCATCGGGCGTGACTTCAGATACGCGCCCGTCGTTATTGCCCGTCCCCTGCTCGGTTACAAAGATGCGCCCTCTGCCATCGGTCTCTACGCCAATAGGGGCCTTTAAGCCTGTGGCCAGCGTGGTTACTGAGAACGTAGTGGGGACAGGTGGGTGATCCTGGCAGCCCATAATCAAAGCGGTAGCTAGTAAAAAGCTTACTACAACGTATCTGTTAAACATAAAAAAGTGAAGTTTGATGGTTATAAGATTCTGGCACTAATTCGTTTCGTCTGCCACAACATTGTGCAAGATAAGTATCAACCTATAAGGGGGTTAGGACTATTTATTTAAAGGTAGTATAAAACCTGTTAAAGCTTTTTAATTGTGTGTGTTTACGGCTAAGATTATTAAGCAGAATCTTTTTCGAGGCAGTCAATCCCACTTATCACCAGTGATACGAATTTCTGTTTGCTAAATAACGATTCTATTTTTCATGGGTGTACCGTTTAATAAATAATGAGAAGACATGTAGCTTTATGTGAATTTTAGTAACAGTGTGGTTGCCTTTATATGCTGAACCATAAAAAGCAATAGTATTTAGACGACGATCTTTATGAGATCCTTTTAATGAATTGTATAATTTTTGAATGGGTCGAATTCATTTTATGCATTATGTCGGCAATGCGACAAACTGATTTTTTGAGTCAAATAACGTTTTATTTTATAAGCTGTGCTGTTTGGATAATCTGTGCTCCCATTGACAACTGGATTTAGGGCTTTTTGCACATCCACTTCAGTAGGAAATACAAATTCATTCACGGGGAGAAATGGATAAAAGGGTCTATCCGTTACCCGGTCGCTAAAGTCACTACCGACTGAAGCGGTTCGATCAGTAGAGTTAATTTAGGTCGAATGGTAGGGCTAAATGAGCAGCACACGACCGCCTTACGAATAGCCACAAATGACTAGGCTGGCTTCCGGGTAACGATGTGTTAACGAGTCATAACCAGCATAAAAGTAGTCGCGTAATGGTATCTGTAGCAGCACTAAAACAGCCGCAGTAAGTTAGTATGGCCCTCTTTGATCTACAACACCGGCAGGTAAACGCTGAACGTAGCGCCTTGTCCTGGCTGACTGCTGGCCGTTATGGCCCCGCCGTGATTAAACGCTACCTTCTCGCAGATGGCCAGGCCAACGCCCGTACCAGCATACTCGTTTCGGCCGTGTAGTCGCTGGAAGACCTCAAAAATGCGGTCCAGGTACTTTTCCTCGAAGCCAATGCCATTGTCGGCCACATCGATTCGGTGATAAGCGATCAACCCCCGGGTGGGTTTAACCTTCTCTGGTAGATGATCCGCTGAAACCCATTGGGCGCTGATGCGAATCACGGGTTGCACGCCGGGCCGATGAAATTTCAGGGCATTAGAAAGCAGGTTCTGGAAGAGCTGGCTCAGTTGGGGGGCATCTCCCAAAACAGTGGGTAAAGGCTGAATCCGAACCTGGGCGTTGGTCTCGGTGATAACCAGTTCTAAGGTGGCCAGCACTCGTTCAATCACTTCCTCCAGCGAAACGGGTGTGCCCGTCTCGCGCTGAGTCGATATGCGCGAAAACTCCAGCAGGTCCCGAATCAGGGTAGACATACGGCTGGCTGCCGACTGCATCCGTTCCAGATAAGCTAACCCTTCGCCTAATTGCCCTCCGTAACCGCTTTTCAACAGATCGCCGAATTGCTGCACTTTGCGTAAGGGTTCCTGCAGATCGTGGGAAGCAATGTAGGCAAACCGCTGTAGGTTTTCGTTGGACCGCTCCAACTGCTGAGTCGATTCAATGAGTCTTTCATTAATGGCCACGTACTCTTCATTCTGACTGGCTAGTTCTTTATTAGCAGCAGCCAACTCTTCGGTTTGCTGCTGCACCTGTTGCTCCAGTGTTAATTGCCGTTGACGCTGCTCTGTTACGTCTTGGGCCGTGCCAACTATCTTAACCGGCTTACCCTGGTCATCAAAAAAGGTCTGACCCTGGGCATGCAGGATCCGTTCCTGCCCTGTTTGGTAATGCACTACCCGGTATTCTTCCTTATAAACACCACCCGATTCAGGCTTTAGGGCATTGGCAATGGCATCGGCCACACGCTGGCGGTCATGCTCATGGATCGGATTGTAAACTGTATCCAGGGTTTCCTGATCTTCAAAGCCAAACCAGCTACGAATCCGCTCGGAAAAGGTAACCACCCCGGTGGCGGGCTCCAGGCTCCAGGTACCCAACTTGGCTAGTTCAATGGCTCCCCGTAAGGCTTCTTCGGCCTCGGCTAGCTGCTGACGGGCTTTGATCTCCTCAGTTACGTCGATAGCAATGTCCAGAATAGCGTAGATCTGTCCTGTTTCATCGCGCAGGGGGGTGTAGGTGATGTTGTAATAGTTATGGGTCATGACCCCCTGCCGGACAATATCGACCCGTGAGCCGTAGCTCTGGAACATCTGCCCCGTGGTGTAGACCTCATCCAGAATTTGCAGGAAAGGCTGGTTTTCGGTCAGTAGTTCGGGCATGACTTCTCGGAGAGGCTTACCCACAATATCGGGCCCCTTGCCCACAATGTCGATGAAGGCCTGATTGGTAAGCTCTACCCTTAGTTCCCGACCAACAAATAGGCCAATCGCAGCTGGAGCCGATGCAATGACCGAACGCAGCTTGACTTCACTGGCTTCGATAGCCCGTCTGGCGCGAACCTCCTGGGTCACCTCGCTCGCCAGAATCATCACACCGGTTATAGATTGATCCGTATCCCGAAGAGGAGTGTAGACAAAGTCGAAATAGGCGTCCTCCATCTGATCATTCCGTTCCAGCTGAACGGCCATATTATGGCCCGTAAATGGCTCGCCCGTATCATAAACGCCTTCGAGTAATTCGATCAAGCCCTGCCCCTCGATCTGGGGCAAAGCGTCCACCAGGCGCAGGCCAGTAATGGAGGCCTGTTTGCCCCAGATAGCAAGGAGATGGTCATTAACAACTTCAATAACCATCTCGCGCCCTCCCAGTAGGCCAATTGCCATGGGGGCCTGCTTAACGATGCTTCGGAAGCGGGCTTCACTGGCCTGTAGTTCTTTCTGGGCCAGAACCTGCGCGGTTACATCGACGGCCATCTCCAGGACAGCATATATCTCACCAGACGCGTTGCGCAGGGGCTTCAAACTGATATTGAAATAGTACGTACCTGCTACGTTATTGATGACCAGTTCGGCTGGGGCACCCATGGCTTCATAGGGGTTACCGGTGCGGAACACCTCATCCAACAGCTGCACCGCTTGTGCTTCGCTCGGGGCCGTCAGTACGTCCCGAATCGGTTTGCCCAGAATGGAAGGGCCTCGTCCAAAATAGCTGACCATTAGCTCATTGGCTAACTCAATTCGCATCTGTGGGCCAACAAACAGGGCTGTAGCTACGGGTGCCTCCCCGATCAGCGACCGGAGTTTGGCTTCACTTTCTTCGGCCTGTTTGCGGGCTACCACCTGAGTCGTTACCTCATGAGCCACGACGATAAAACCATTAATCCGGCCATCGCCCTGCCGCAGGGGCTCCCAGATCGAATTAAAATAGGCCCTTTCCTCACGGTCATGGCGGTTAAGGACTAACTCAAACTCACTGGCCGGAAAGGCGTTACCC
>DATHAW010000510.1:0-8413 GCA_035296465.1 Spirosoma sp. | reverse complement strand
CGGTAATCGTCTTCATCTCGCTTTTTGTTCCTCTGGCAGCAACAAAATCACCTTCCACGGTTTTGTAATACTCGACGTCTCCAATTTTAGTGTCGCCACAGGGATAAGCAAACGTGCGGGTCGTCTGGCCGTCGAGGGTTTTAAGCAGGACGTTGGTCATCTTGATTTCGTCCGTCATCCGCTGGACGGTATACCGGCTCAAATCGGTATGGGGTTTCACCCATTCGCGGCCGGGTGTGTTGCCGGTACAGGGATGAAACAGCGTATGATTGGCTAACTCATGCCCCTTAGCAGCCGCTGATCTCCATCGGGGTATGTTGTTGATGAAGCCGGGAAAGTAACCCGATAAATAGAAGGTTCCTTTCAGCCCTGACGAATCCAGAACCGGCATGACGTTATCCAGATGCACCGCTAAGGCATCATCATACGTGAGCACTACGGCACATTTTTTTCCATTCCAAACCGGGGAATTTTGGGCGAATGTCAGAGCGTACGTAAAAATGAATACGCTGAGTAAAATGCTTCTCTTCATGGGCCTTAAAGGATTGTTTGTTGACAAGCGGGGTGCTGTGGTATTGTACCTGTTAAACAATACCCACTCGTTCTGGACATAGGTGGCACTTACCGATTGAGCCGTAAACCTGCAGGGGTTACGGCTGTTAGAAGGAGCTTTCCTGATTCAAAATAGCCTGCGGCAGGTCCAATGTTCGGTATCAGACTTGCCGCAGGCGAGGCTATTATAAAGGGGTTACCCTTGCGGGAAAGGAATACAACACAAACAGGGCCGGGACTTAGGTTTACTGGCTGCCATCTGACTCATGGTAAGCTTATGGCTGTTCCATGTTTTCAGAGTCAAACGCTGTTTAGAGTGAAATAAGTTAGCCAAACGCCAGGCTGTAAAGGGAAAACCTTATTTTTTGTCGACGCGGTACAGCCTCCCCTGGTCTGTTACCGCATATAAGGCACCGTCTTTACCGAGCGTTATATCCCGGAAACGCTGGAACTCACCCCCCAGCAACCGTTCCTCGCCCACTACTTTATCATTCTCAATAACAAGCCTTACGATGTGCATGCCACTCAGTGAGCTGATAAAGAGATTGTTTTTCCATTCAGGGATATTAGGGCTGGTGTAAAACGTCATGCCGCTGGGCGACACCACCGGATCCCAATAGTAAACCGGCTGTTCGAGTCCTGCTTTTTGCTGAATGCCTTCGCCCACTTTTTCACCACCGTATTCGATCCCGTAGGTAATGGTAGGCCAGCCATAATTCTTCCCCGGTTTGATGTGATTGAGTTCATCGCCCCCTCTGGGACCGAATTCGGCCTCCCACAAATCGTTCGTTACCGGATGGATAGCCAGACTCTGAACGTTACGATGCCCATAGGAATATAATTCAGGTCTGGCACCGGCTTGTCCGGCAAATGGATTGCCCGGAGCGGGCTTGCCTTCTTTCGTAATTCGAATGACTTTTCCCAGGCCCGAATTAAGCGACTGAGCCTGGGGCCGGGTTACCCGGTCCGAACGTTCGCCGGTGCTGACCAGCAGATTACCGTCTTTATCAATAAGAATACGCCCGCCATAATGCAGATTTCCCTTGTAAGCAGGGGTGGCGCGGTAAATGACCGTTGCGCCCTCAATCTTTTTTTCATCGGCCGACAGTTTACCCTTGGCAACCGACGTTAGATTTCCCTCGGGCAGCGGTTCAGAAAACACCCAGTACACCATTCGGTTTGTCTCGAAAGCAGGATCCACCCGAATGCCTAATAGTCCCCCCTGACCAGTGGGGTTAACCTTTGGAATACCCGCGATTGGGTCTCCTACCTGTCCGGCTGACGTAACGATGCGCATTGTTCCTTCTCGCTCAGTGATGAGCAGTCGCCCATCCGGCAGGCTCGTAATACCCCATGGGCTCTTAAGCGCTTCCGTTACTACCCTGCCTTCGTAGTTGGTGGCTGATTTTATACCGGCTACCCGGGTTTGGCCCCCAAATGCTGGTTTGTAGGCTGAATTAGGTTCTTTGGTTTCTACCGGGGTTATTCCGCCACTCTTAGCAGAGGCTGATACGGTTTCAGGCGTACTTTGCCCGCAGGATGTCAGGGCTACAAAAGTACCGGCTACGATTACTAAAAAGCTGTTCCTCATTTTGACTCAGATTTATATTACTTAGTTAACGTGAATTCGGGACATATGATTAACGAGCCTGGCAGACAAAAGAAGCCAGGTGTTAAGAAATTGATGGCCGGATTATAAAGCCAAATTCTCTGCCGGATAGCTTAACCCACGATACAACACCCGTGTTCCCAGAAACGTACCGTAGTTTAGTCCATACAATAGCCTCCGGATAGCGTTTGGCCATCGCTTTATTACCTTAACGGTAGGGATAATTCTTTTTGTTTTTGATCGGGTCTGAGTAGTCCGGCACAACGGATGCCTCGGGCCTCAAAAAAGATCCGCATGAACTGCGTAATCTGTACGGTCAGGTAAAGTACGAAGCGCTGACGGCCGACCTGAAAACGAAACTTCGGATACAGATTCAAAAGTATAAAGACGACGAAGCCCTCAAACTTTTTGACAGTAATCTGTAAACCCTTTAAGATACGCTTTCGAGTGGGTTACACTGTAGTAGCTTAATAACTCAGTTCAATAAATGGCTTCTTTATTGAACTGAGTGGGTACAAACCGGCCGATTAGCAACAGCTCGCCAGGCAGCGCATTGGTTAGCTATATAGCCCCTTACCACACCCGATAGGCCACCACATTAAGAACGATATTGATTAGAAAGGCCACCCCAAACGAGGTGCCAACGGAAAACAGGGGTAGCAAAAAAGCCTGAAGAAAAACAAAGGTGGTAAACCCCACTAAGCCCATCACTATACCCCGTAGCGTGTTAATAGTAGCATCACTGCCTTGCAGGGTGTGAGAAAATATAGCCAGCACCGTCGTCAGAATAGGGAAAGGGGTCAACACCCCACTCCAGGTTGGTCCCAGGGCTGCAGCCAACGCTGTCACCAGTAACACAAACAAGGTGGCCACCAGCATACGAAGGGGGAGGTCAAAGGGCAGGCGCCGGGCTTTCGCTGACTGACTACCGGGCTGGGGAAAGAACCGCAGCGCCAGCACGATACACCCAACCACCAGGCTATACCTGGCTGGTAAGCTGAGCGGAAGATGGGAAAACAAGAAGGCCGTGAGGGTGTAGGCCCCGTATGACAAAAGGAGGGTAGGTAGCCAGAACAGCTTTCTGGATAGGGCTGCATACCCATAGCAAAAGCTGATTAACGCTAAGATGCCCGTTATCACGCCGGGAATGGATTGAATGCCAAACGCCTTTCCCTGCTCGAGGATGAAAAACAACAGAATGGGCCCCGCCACCCAGGGCATACTTCCAATCAGGCCCCCAATCTGATGCCCCCACTTTCGAATGGCCAGGGTGACCATCGCCATAACAGAAGGCATCAGAATGACTTTAATGAGGAGAATATTCATCAGGGAATGGGTAGTCCTGGATAAGTGCGCTAAAGGTAAGCGATAGTACTACACGCCACGGCAACTACCAGCATTAGAATAACGAGTGCTTTCAGCAGCCTAAATGAGATATGCTGTTAGCTTCCCGCGCTGGGAAGAAGTCTATCCTGCTTACGGTACGTTACCAGATTTTCTTCTTTATCTCTGTCCGCCACATACCAAATGAGCCGCGCCGGATCGAGGTGAATTGTAAGTAAGAGTTCGGGTTAGCGTACTTATCTATTGTCTATGATTCGAATGGCTCTTTTCGTTTTTAGCTTATTGTGTTTGCCGGAAAAATGGCCGTCTATCCGGCAAACGCTGGTTGAGGAAAGGCCTGTATCAGTCATTCTGGATACCGATATGGATTCTGATGTTGATGATGCGGGTGCGCTTGCCATGCTGCATACCTACGAACGCGCTGGTAAAGCCAGAATCCTGGGCATAATTGTAACCAGTGATGATCAGTACAGTGCCGCCTGCACCGATGCCATCAACCAGTTCTATGGGCGGGGAGATTTGCCGATTGGCGTCAGTCATCGGGACTCATTAAAGGCGTTTTCGAAGTACACCCAAAAAATTGCGCAGGCGTTTCCCCATCACCTGGCGTCCAATAAAAGTGCCGAAGATGGCACCCTTGTCTATCGTCGCCTGCTGGCCAATGCGCCCGACGCGAGCGTAGTGATCGTTACGATTGGGCATCTGACCAGCTTAAGCCGGTTGCTTAACTCACCTCCCGATGTCATTAGTCCGCTGGGAGGAATGGATCTGGTCCATCGGAAGGTAAAACAGTGGTCCTGTATGGGTGGGCAGTTTCCTAAGGGCAAAGAAGCTAATTTTTACCGCCCCGATCCGGCCTCAACGGTTACCTGTCTGGCTAAATGGACCTTACCCGTAACGTTTGCCGGCTGGGAAGTGGGAAACCAGTTAGTAACGGGCGGGGCAGCCTTTAAATCACGTTGCAAACCCACCAGCCCTATCTATCGGGCTTATGAACACTACAATGGTTTCAACGGTCGGGCCAGTTGGGATCAGGTGGCTATTCTGGAAGCAGTTGAAGGCCCGGAACCCTACTTTTCCGTTCAGCGCGATGGCTACTGCGCTGTTTTGCCGGATGGTAGTAACGAATGGAAAGCACCCTCGAAACATAACCATGGGTATTTGACCCTTAAGGCTCCTCCCGAAATGATTCGGAATCGGATTGAGGAATTGATGCTTGGAAATTAAGTTAAAGTGGTAGCTGTGTGCTTTTAGAAAAATGTGCTTTTCGCTTCCTAAGCTCCGCATCGAATCCATCATCCCATACGTCTATTGATTTATCCTGCATTTGTATAAGCAGAAGTTGAGCACAAACTAGCCCATTTGGTTAGCAGGGTAGGGTAAACAACCGCAGAAATCGAATTGTTGTTTACGACCATAACATTGTAGTTATGGGGTGCCTGTTTGCCAGAATTCCGGCTAATACTGGTCATAAATAACCATGTACGTCAAAATGCGTCTTACACTATTTCTTATTGCTGGCTGGTTTGTGATGGCCTCGGCACTGGGTCAGTCGTCTCCACCCCGGCTAACGGTAGCATCGGGCGGGCATACCCTTCTACATGATAAACCGGATGCACAGGGCCAGACGCCTTTCTTTTGGTTGGGCGATACCGCCTGGGAGTTATTTAGCGCCCTGAACCAAAACGAGGCTATTCGCTATCTGGACGACCGGGCGGGCAAGAAATTCACGGTGGTGCAGGCCCATCTGCTTCCCTGGGAATTAACGGAGCTTAATGCACTGGGACAGACCGTTTTTGTCGATAACGATTTCGACCGCCCGAATGAAGCCTACTGGCAGCACGTCGATTTTATTGTTCAGCAGGCTTCGCAGCGAGGGCTTTACTTAGCGCTGCTACCCGCCTGGTGCCGCACCTACATTGAGCCAAAAGGATCACCCCTGCACAGCGATTCGTTGAAAGCCTACCGCTACGGTCGGTTTCTGGGTCAGCGTTACCGAGCCTACCCAAACCTGATCTGGGTGCTGGGGGCGACAAACTACCGACGCGACACACCATTTACCGTCATTTGGCCAAAGGACTAACCGAAACCTACGCCGACGGTCAACCCGACCGCATCCTGTTCACCTACCACCCGCCGGGCGGCACCTGGCGGCCACCGGCGACCTCATCGGGCGAGTTTTTCCATGCCGAACCCTGGTTAGACTTTAACATGATTCAGTCGGGCCACGCCAAAGACAACGCCAGCTATGAGCGCATTCGTGACGACTACAACCGACAACCCACCAAACCGACGCTCGATGCCGAGCCGTGCTATGAACAGCATCCCGTGAAACACAAATACGAAAATGGCTTGTTTTCGGCTCGGGACGTTCGACGGCGGGGTTACTGGTCCCTACTGGCCGGAGCCTGTGGGTTTACGTACGGCGGAAATGGCGTCTGGCAAATGGATAAGCCCAGCCGCGTGAGACAGGCAACCCATTTCAAAGATTACTGGTACGACGCCCTGAACTACGAAGGGGCCGGACAGATGCGACACCTGCGTCGCCTGGCCGAAACCTACCGCTGGCACACCTGGATACCCGACACAACCTTACTAACCGGATCGCTTGGCCGGATCGATGACCGAATCCAAAGCGTTCGCGCTGCCGACAATTCGTGCTTTATTCATTACAGCACGAATGGGCGTCCGATTGCGATCACTACGCTGCCAGCCGGGCGGTGGTCCTACCACTGGTTTGATCCCCGCACTGGAATTGCCAGCCAATCGAAACAAGTCAAGACCATGAAATTTACGCCCCCATCAGCGGGAACCGATTGGCTACTGGTTCTAACGAATGAGGCATCATTCAAAAATTTATGAGCTGAACGCCGTGACAACTGATGTGGGAGAGCATAAAAAGCCTGGGGTAGTTGTCCTACAGGATAGATAAAAGTCAACGGGTAAGTTACGACCCCCACTTCACGTATTTCCGCCAGTTATGCTGTTCGCTAAAGCCCAGAACCTCCCGGATTTTGCGATTTGAAAACAAGGCCTCATGTTCCTCCAATTCGCGACTAACTGGTACAGTAGGAAAGAACTTTTGGGCCAGTTCTTTGCTGGGAATAATGGCACCGTTGTGATCGTTTCCAGCATTGAAAACCTGATAACCAAGGTGGTCTTTTTTCAAACATAAATCCACAATCTGCCCCAGGTCACGCGCATCGATATAACAGAAAACATTCCGGCGTCGCACTTCAGGGTTAGTAAAATAGTAGGGAAACAGTTGGGCGTATTCGTGGGGTTCAATCACGTTTCCGATACGAAGGGCATAAATATCAAAGCCTGACCGTCGCTGGAAGCTGCGGGCCGTCTTTTCATTGACAACCTTCGATAATCCATAGCTATCCATGGGATCAACGTCATAATCCTCTTCCAGAGGCAACACGTTAGGGTCGGTTTTGCCATCTGAGAAACAGATCCCATAGGTGGTCTCCGACGAAGCAATAATAATCTTTCTGATTCCGAGTTTAACAGCCGCTTCAATCACATTGTAGGTGCCCATGGTGTTGACCCGAAACGTTTCATTGTCCGGTTTAATCAAGATTCTGGGCACGGCCGCAAAATGAACTACCGCATCAAATTTGGGTATGCCCTGACCGAGCTCCAATTCATCTAACCCGGCATACGAGCTCATGGCATTAAACATTTGACCGGCATCCGTAATATCAGCGACCAGATTATCTACCCCTGGGTGATCCAACGGCATCAGGTCTACATTCATCACTTTATGTCCCTGGTCGAGCAGGTAGGGAATGACGTGCTTTCCTGCCTTCCCCGATCCCCCGGTAAAAAATATTCGCTTTTTAGTCATGTATTCCCCTGTTAAATAATGAAGCTGTTTAACGTTTAGGTTGACTGGATAATCGACGCATCAATAAGGCGCACAAAGCCGGTATGTACAGAGCAATCCAGTTACTGGCTTTGGTTTAAAACCAAACTAATCAGGCTCTGAAGCAGTCCTGTCAAGTGTTCGACCGCTCAATCACGGAATAACGTTGGTAGATTACTTCGTCAAAGCATACATAAGCTGACGCCTGACCTGGTCCTCCACGAGGACCGGGGCTCAATAACAGCCTGAATGTCTTTCTGCGGGCCAGCCGTTTGCAGAGCTCTCGAATCGAAACCAGCGTCCGGCTGGCCTTGCGGGGTGGTTGTCGCCACTGGCAGCTCAATATGGCACTTGTACGGAATGATACGTGTATAGTTGCTCTTGTTGCCTTAGGAGAAGATACTAACATAAGGAGTGTCTTTTCAGGCATTACTTTCGAACAACCGGGAACTGAGAAATACGTAGACTAGTACAGCCGTACGGAATTAATACAACCTCTTCGGCTTCGGAAGCTGTTTCCAGTTGATACGTAATGCTATACGGAATCGGGCCGGTCATTTCATTATAGATACCCCAGGATGGAATGCGTTTAGCCTTTGTTTTAATGAGTACAGGTGCCTGTTCGGGCGTCCAGGGAAAAGCAGAAACCGGGCCTTTCTTTTCGAGTTTATACTGATCTTCAAGCTGGCTGTCCGGCACCTGGATCAGGGCATAATTCCAGGGGGTTGTCGGAAACACTTCATTAAACGTAGCGCCGTAGTCAATCGGGTCTTTCTCGTTTTTAACCGGTTTAACTTCCTCGCCTATTTTCAGGGCATACGTAATGGGCCCCCGCTCAACCGACATGGAGTTTTCGTACCAGGTGTTTTTAAACATATGCATCGGCAACACCAGTTCGACTACGTCGCCAGATTTCCATTCGCGGGTAATCTTCACCAATTCATTACCAGCCGACTCCTTCCAGACGTTACCATTGATTTTTACGGCGCCTTTCTTACACCACTGCGGTACGCGAAGGTGAAATGGGAACGTAACGA
>DATHAW010000509.1:0-7276 GCA_035296465.1 Spirosoma sp. | reverse complement strand
AGCAACCCCCATTCCACGTACTCTGCATTTCTCGCTTATGGGCGCTCGCGACCTATCGGTTATTGCGACTCCACCACCCAACCGTCAGCCGGTTACTACAGAGGTACACCCATTCAACGAAGCTACGATTCGCGATGCTGTCAGCTACGAAATCCGGCGCGGGGGGCAAGTATTCTTCGTACATAATCGCATTAACGACATCGAATCGATTGGTAATCTCATCATGCGCCTTGTGCCAGAAGCCCGAATCGGCGTAGCTCACGGCCAGATGGAGGGGGATAAGCTCGAGCGTATGATGACCCGCTTTATTGAGGGAGACTTCGACGTATTAGTCTCCACCAACATCATTGAATCAGGCTTGGATATTTCAAATGCCAACACCATTCTGATCAACAACGCCCATTACTTTGGCCTGTCGGACCTGCACCAGATGCGAGGTAGGGTAGGGCGCTCAAACCGCAAAGCCTTTTGTTATTTACTGACTCCTCCTCCCTCGGTGCTAACTGCCGATGCACGTAAGCGACTCCAGACACTAGAGGATTTTTCGGACTTAGGCGAGGGTTTTAAAATCGCTATGCGCGACCTCGACATACGGGGAGCGGGTAATCTGCTGGGAGCGGAGCAAAGTGGTTTTGTTAATGATCTCGGTTTTGAAATGTATCATAAAGTTCTGGATGAGGCCGTGCAGGAATTACGCGAAAGCGAATTTAAAGACCTGTTCGAGACAAAACCTGGCGATCTGAAAATGACGCTACCAGATACGGTAATTGAAACAGATTTGCAGGTCGTTATTCCCGAGCGTTACGTGTCCAATATCTCTGAACGCTTAGCGTTATATACCCGTCTGGATAGTCTATCGTCCGAAGATGAGTTGACGGCATTTCATCAGGAAGTACTAGACCGGTTTGGACCCATACCTGATGAAGTAGAGAATCTTATTAAGATGGTCAATGTTCGCTGGAAAGCAGAGCAGTTGTATCTGGAAAAACTAACGCTAAAAAATAATATCCTGAAGGGCTATTTCGTTTCTAACGGGAATGATAGCCGTGCCGTAGACAGTTTTTTTACGTCTGATCAATTTGGCAGGGTAATTGAGTATATCAAACGAAACCCGTCAACGTGTTCGTTACGTGAATCAAAAGAGAGGCTTGTTTTTACCCATACCAATGTTTTTTCAGTGGAGCAGGTAGAGGAACTAATGGCCGAGCTGACAAAGTAATCATCAATTTTTTGCACCTAGGTTTTCATATTAAATACAGCAATGATTCAGAAGTATCACCTGCAACGAGCGGCTTATGTGCTCCTGGCAACGATTGCGCTGACAGCTTGTAGCAAATCCAAGCACCCAACCAGCGTTAAACCGGGCAAGAAAAGTACGGCGACAGGTATCGCTTACAACCAGAAGGATGGCTTTCAGGTAAACAGGTTTGCTGGTCAGAAAGCAGGACCAAACCTTGTCTTCATTGAAGGAGGTCGTTTCACGATGGGCGCTTTGGAAGAGGACGTTATGAATACGCGGGATAACCGCGAACGTACCGTTTCGATTCAGTCGTTTTATATGGACGAGACTGAGATGGCCAACGTACACTATCTCGAATACCTCAATGCCATCACCCGAGATTCGTCAGAAGAAGTAGTTCGGGCCGCACTTCCGGATACAACGGTATGGGCAAGGGATATGTCGTTCAACGATTCGTACGTGACCCAATACCTGCGCTACCCAGCCTTCCGCTATTATCCGGTTGTGGGTGTGTCGTGGGTACAGGCCAGTGACTATGCTATCTGGCGGTCTGATGCTGTAAACAACGAACTCGCTAAAGGCGGTGGTACCAAGAAAAAGAAGGGCGGTTTTTCGTTGAAGCGTAAGTCAAAGACGGTGGAAGACCCGGCCTTGGCCCAAGCCGAAACGGCATCGCCAGCTGCAGCAAAGCCAGGTCTGGAAAGCGGCATGATTCTGCCTAGCTATCGGCTACCAACAGAGGCAGAGTGGGAGTACGCGGCTAAGGCACTCATTGGAACGCAATACATGGATGAGAACCAAATAAATCAGCGCATCTACCCATGGGATGGCTCGTCCGTACGTAATCCGAAGAAAGGCCGTAAGCAAGGCCAGATGCTGGCCAACTTTAAGCGGGGTCGTGGTGACTACGCCGGTATTGCCGGCCGATCTAACGACGGAGCCATTATCACGAACGAGATTTATGCCTACCCTGCAAACGACTTCGGTTTGTATAACATGGCTGGCAACGTGAATGAATGGGTACAGGATATTTACCGTCCATTGTCGCACCAGGACGTAAACGACCTGAACCCAGCCCGCAAGAACGGTTATGGCGACGATGCCAAAAACTACGACACGAAGAATAGAAACTCAATTATTGACGATAAACTGCGTGTCTATAAAGGTGGATCATGGAACGATATGGCTTATTGGCTGTCACCCGGTACACGCCGTTTCATGGACCAGGATTCGGCAACGGCGATGGTTGGCTTCCGTTGCGCTATGATTGCTGTAGGCCGGAATAAGTAAGCACAAAATACAATTATTAGTAGGCAGGCGGCCACTCAGCGATGGGTGGCCGCTATTGTTAGCACCCCAACCGATTGACAACCGGCTTTTAATAACTCGCCAGCGCAAGCCTCAATTGTAGCTCCAGTGGTCAATACGTCATCTATCAAAAGGATGTTCTTTCCAACGACTGCCTGGCTGTCTGGCACGTGGAATACAGTCATTACGTTCTCCCAGCGTTCTAGTCGGTTCTTCCGGGTTTGTGATGAGTTAAATCGTGTTCGTATCAAAACATCTGTACGCATAGGTATACCAAGCGTTTCGGATAACCCTTCAGCAATCAAATCGGCTTGATTGTAGCCACGCTGGTCCAAACGGCTTTTGTATAGCGGAACACCAACCAGTAAGTCAAAATTGCGGATAATGTCGCTTTCAGTTTTTAGCTGGTAGCCGTACCAGCTTGCCAGTTCTTTAGCCGCTTCTTTCTGATTTTTATATTTGATTTGGTGAATCAGCTTCTGCACAATTCCTCCTTTTGTGAAATAGACATAAGAAGCTAAAAATTTGATAGATACTTTTCCGGCGAACTTGTTTAACAAATTGTAATCGTATGGTTGGCGATGATGTCCGGTTTCGGGCAAACTGATTCGACAGGGTGTACACAATATTTTCTCGTTTGTCTCCAGCGAACGATCACAACCAAGACACAGGGTAGGGAACAAGAGATCGGCAAAATCACCTATCCGTTCATTAATAAACCTAAACACCGAAAGCATACGTTAGTATTAGAAAACAATGTAATTTAGACAGAACATAAGTTCGTACCGGTGATGGACGAAAATACAATCAATACCTTGTGGAACGACCTGCTCAACCAGTTAACTGCACTGGTTGGTAAGCGCCCGGCTGACCTGAATGCGGTACTCTTCTTAATTGGTGTTCAGGAGCTAGGCAAAGGCCCGATTCGATTTTCGAAGGAGGCTAAACAGGACCTCATGCACATTGCTGTTTGCCGGATCCTTAGTCAGAGCGGGTATTATACGTTTGATGGGTATGACAAGGACGGCTGGCCGCTTTGGACATTGGCAAAGCCACTTCCCCACGGTGATCTGACGGCTCAGGAAAACTTCCTGAAAGAACACGTAATTTTATATTTTCAATCCGTCCTAGTCTAACTCTATAGCTGCTTAATTTCTTTTCCTATGCAGTCATCCAATGCGTACACGACGCTGCTTCAGCGAATTGACGAGTATAAAAAGCGGTATTTTCAGAATCAGCTGGTTAAAGGCAGTCTATTTTTTATAGGTCTTCTTGGTTCTGGATATCTATTCGTAAATACAGCCGAATTCGTAGGGCGGTTCAACTCAACCGGTCGGGAAATCTTATTCTTTAGCTTTCTGTTTACCGTTCTCTTCGGACTGTACAGATTCATTATACGACCTTTGCTGAGCCTCTATGGCTTAAATAAACCGCTTACAAATGATGAAGCCGCCCGGCAGATTGGCACTTATTTTCCAGAGGTAGGGGATAAATTACTAAACACGCTTCAGTTGCAGCGAATCTCGTCTGATCAGTCCGATCTGCTTCTGGCTAGTCTAAATCAGCGATCCAGTCAGCTGCTCATCAACCGTTTTGCAACAGCTATCCATATCAGCCAAAATCGGCAGTTTCTGAAGTATGCAATTCCGCCCTTGGCCCTGATCCTGCTTATCCTGCTTGTTAATCCTTCGTTTTTTACTCAGTCTTCTACCCGACTGGTCAATTACAATAAGGAGTTTGTTGAGGAAGCCCCGTTTCAGTTCATCGTCCAGAATAAGTCGTTGAAGTCATTCAGGAATGAAGATTTCCAGCTGTCGGTGAGGCTCACCGGCAATGTTTTACCCGAGGCCGTCTACGTAGTGTCCAACGGTACGCGCTTCAAACTGGAGCAAGCCGGCGAGCAGTTCTCTTATACGTTCGATAATCTACAGCGTAACCTGAAATTTCATTTGGAGGCTGCCGGATTTAACTCTCCCACCTACACCGTAGCGCTTATTGACCGACCTGCCGTTCTTTCCTTTAATGTTAAACTCGACTACCCATCGTACCTCAATAAGCCATCCGAGCGGTTATCAAACGTTGGAAATTTATTGATTCCTCAGGGAACATTGGTTCACTGGGAATTTGCGGCCGATCATACCGACTCTCTTTTGTTGCAATTTAACTCTGACAGCAGAAACACCCCGGCAAAGCTGATTGATAACAATACATTCGCTTTCGACCGGCGATTACTCAGAAGTACCAACTATACCGTATCACTAAAGAATAGTCAGGTTGCTACTCCTTCGTCTATTCAATATACTGTTCAGGTGATACCCGACCGTTTTCCGCAGATTTCGGTCGATCGTATCCAGGATACTATTACCTACAATTACATTGCCCTTTCCGGGCTAGTTTCTGATGATTATGGCTTCTCAAAACTACGGTTGAACTACTCGATTAAACGGAACGGGAAAAGCTCACTCACGTACTCAAAAGATATTCCCATTAATCGTTCCACTACGTCACAAAACTTTGTTTACAACTGGTCGCTCGATAGCCTTAAACTTGGACAGGAGGACCGCCTGGAGTATTTTGTTCAGGTTTGGGATAACGATGGGGTAAACGGGCCTAAATCTAGCCGTACAAATCAGCTGAACTTTATCATCCCATCTAATGCAGAAGTACAGAGTCAGGTAGACAAATCGGCCGAAAAAACACAGGAACAATTAGACAAGGCGTTAGCCAAAACGCAGGATATTAAGAAGGAGTTGAAATCGATGGAGGACCGAATGCGTACCCGCAAGTCGTCCGATTTCCAGGATAAGAAACAGCTTCAGGAGGTCTTGCAAAAACGCGAGGAGTTGCTCAAAGATGTACAGAAGCTTCAGGAGCAGTTTCAAAAGACGAATGACACTCAGCAGCGATTTGCAGAAAAAAACAAGTCGATGCAGGATAAAATGGAGCAACTCCAGAAGCTATTTAATGAATTGCTCGATCCTGAATCCAAACAATTATATGAGCAGCTTAAGCAACTTCTAGAAAAGAAACAAGACGACAAGGCCTCAGACTTATTGGATCGTTTAACGCGTAAAGAACGTAATCTGGAGCGTGATCTGGACAGAGCTTTGAAGCTGTTTAAGCAGATGCAGCTTGAACAAAAAGTGGATAATGTAGCGAAGAATCTAGAGAAACAGGCTGAGGAATTAGAGAAGCAAGCCGAGGAGAGCGCTAAGAAAAATGAGACTTCTGAAGAGCAACAGAAAAATCAGGAAAAGTCTCAAGAAGATTTTAAGAATACCAAAGAGCAGTTAAAAGAGATTGAAAAGCAGGCCGAGAAAGATGAGTTGAACAAGCCAGAATCTTCTGAAAACGAGCAAAAGGAGATAGAAAAGGAGATGGAACAGGCTATGGAGCAACTGAAAAAAAATCAGGGTAAGAAAGCTTCCCCCTCTCAAAGTAAAGCGGCAAAGGCAATGAAGTCAATGAGTAAGACTATGCAGGAATCGATGGAATCTTCAGAAATGCAGGAGATGAAGGAGAACATGGATGACCTCCGTAACATTCTTGATAATCTGGTTACACTTTCTTTTGGACAGGAGCGCGTAATGAAAGATTTCAAGGGCATGAGTCTGCAGGATCCCAGAGTACTTAAATTATCTCAGGAGCAACTTAAACTTCAGGATGATGCTAAAATCATTGAAGATAGTTTAAATGCGTTAGCCAGCCGGGTTGTTCAAATCCAATCATTTGTTACCAGAGAGCTTACTAATATGAAATTTTATATGGATGAGAGCACCCAACAACTGCGTGAACGCAGGTTAAGCGTTGCTGCATCCAAACAACAGTTCGCTATGACGTCTATTAATAACTTGGCCTTGATGTTAAGTGATGTTTTAAAAAACATGCAGCAACAAATGAATGCCATGGCTATGCCTGGTAAAGGTAAAGGTGAGAAGAAAGGTAATAAACCTGGCGAAGGTGAAGGAATGGGGGAGATGCAGAAGAAGCTGAATGCTCAAATGAAGCAAATGCAGAAAGGCGGCAAATCTGGAAGAGGTCTTTCTGAGGAGCTTTCAGAGATGGCCACTCAGCAAGCCATGATTCGCAGTCTGCTCAAGAAAATGGAGGAGAATGCTAAAGGCACAGAAGCGGGCAAAATGCATGATCAACAAGTGAAAGAGTTGATGCAGAAAATGGATGAAACCGAAACCGATCTTGTAAACAAACGTGTCAACCAGAATACGATCAATCGTCAGGATGAAATATTAACACGATTGCTCGAATCAGAAAAGGCCCTTAAGCAACAAGAAGAAGACCCCAGACGTGAAGCTGAAGCTGCTAAATCAACAAAGCGTAGTACGCCATCTTTCTTCGATTCTACTAATCTAAATATTAAAACAAAGCAGGTAGAGGTATTAAGGTCTGTTACGCCCAACTACAATCTTTTCTATAAGAAGCAGGCAAACCAATACTTGCAGAAGTTAGCTAAATAAACACTTTTCATACTTATGGTCGGCTTTGGCACAAAGGCCGACCATTTTTTGTTCCCGATTTACTAATAAAAGACCTTGTTGGAGTTTTTATCAATTTTGATAAAAGATTCCACGTGGAACATTTTTCATAAATTACTAAATGTATTCATCTTACGATATCATTGTAGTTGGTGCTGGTCACGCCGGATGTGAAGCTGCTTATGCTGCTGCTAAAATGGGTTCGCGTGTGCTACTTGTTACTATGAATATGCAG
>DATHAW010000508.1:0-8640 GCA_035296465.1 Spirosoma sp. | reverse complement strand
GCCTGTTCCGGGTTTCTATACGCACTGACGATAGGAACCCAGTTCATCGAGAGTGGTAAGTATCGAAGGGTGATCATGGTTGGAGCCGACAAAATGTCGGCCATTACGGACTATACTGACCGGACAACCTGCGTGTTGTTTGGCGATGGGGCCGGGGCCGTACTGCTCGAACCCAACGAGGATGGCTACGGCGTTCTCGATTCAATTATTCGTTCCGATGGGTCAGGGCAGCAGCATCTGTTGCAGAAAGCCGGGGGGAGCCGTTACCCACCCACGCACGAAACGGTTGAAAAGCGCTGGCATTACGTATATCAGGATGGGCCTTCCGTGTTCAAATTCGCCGTCAAGAACATGGCCGACGTATCGGCCGAGATTATGGAACGTAACCACCTGGCTGGTAGCGATGTAGCTTGGCTTGTACCGCATCAGGCCAACAAACGTATTATTGACGCTACGGCAAATCGGATGGGTATCAGCACCGACAAGGTGATGATGAACATCCAGAAATACGGCAACACCACAGCCGCTACCATTCCGCTTTGTTTGTTCGACTACGAGTCGCAGCTAACCAGGGGCGATAATCTGGTACTGGCTGCTTTTGGGGGCGGTTTTACCTGGGGGGCTGCTTATGTAAAATGGGCTTATTGAAATGAGTATTGAAGTCAGTGGTTTTGAATAAACAGACCAGCATCTGAATTCAGCACTGGTCCACTCGAAAACGACAAAGGAGAAATCACAAATTGTATCAATGGCAACGACCGCAGATATCCGTAACGGATTAGTCATCAATTTTAACAACGATCTTTTTCAGATCACCGAATTTCAGCACGTGAAGCCGGGCAAGGGTGCTGCCTTTGTCCGGACAAAAATGAAAAGTCTCACGTCGGGCAAGGTGCTGGACAATACTTTCAACGCAGGTGTAGCGATATTCCCCGTGCGGGTAGAGCGCCGTAAATTCCAATACCTCTACAAGGATGAAACCGGCTATAATTTCATGGATCAGGAATCATTCGATCAGATCAACCTCGACGAAAAACTCGTTGACGGTGCCGACCTGATGAAAGAAGGCCAGGAAGTTGAGATATTGATCAATGCCGAAAGCGACTCGCCCCTGTCGTGCGAACTGCCGCCGTTTGTTGAACTGGAGGTTACGTATGCCGAACCGGGTATCAAAGGCGACACGGCCAATAGCCCTAAAAAGAGGGTCGAGGTGGAGTCAGGAGCCAAAATTATGGTGCCGCTCTTCATTGAATCGGGCCAGAAAATCCGGGTCGATACCCGCACCCGCGATTACGTAGAACGGGTAAAATAATTAGCGTTATAACCGTCGTAAGTCGTAGAAGTCATGAGGGGCTGGTGCGCAAACGACGTAAGGCAGAAACCCCTACGACCACTTATTATGGACACAAAAGACATACAACAACTCATTGACTTCATTTCGCAGTCGGGCCTGGATGAGGTAAATATTGAGACGAGCGACCTGAAAATCAGTGTTAAGCGTTATGGCTCGGGTACTCCTGCTGCCGCGCCGGCTCCCACAGCTGCCCCGGCTGTAGCCGCTCCCGTGCCAATGGCCGTTCCCGCTCCGCAGCCAGTCGCTGTGCCAGCCGCACCCGTTGCCGTTTCCAAAGCCGACACGTCGAACTATATCACCATCAAGTCGCCGATGATCGGGACGTTCTACCGGTCAGCCAGTCCTGACTCGCCCCTCTTCGTGGAGGTGGGCGACAGTGTCAGCGAAGGCAAAGTCGTCTGCATCATCGAAGCCATGAAGTTGTTCAATGAAATCGAGTCGGAAGTGTCGGGCCGCATCGTAAAGGTGCTTGTCGAGAACGCTACGCCGGTGGAGTATGACCAACCGCTGTTTTTGGTAGAACCCATCTAATTTAAGAGCGAAAGAGTGAAATAGGACCGCCGAAGCGGAGCGAAAACAGCAACCGCAACAAGTTCACTCGGCTTCGGCGGTCCGATTTCACTCTTTCACGCTTACACTCTTCAACGCATGTTTAAAAAAATATTGATTGCAAACCGGGGGGAAATCGCCTTGCGGATCATTCGGACGTGCCGCGAAATGGGCATTCGGACGGTTGCCGTTTATTCAACGGCCGACCGCGAAAGCCTGCACGTCCGGTTTGCCGATGAGGCCGTTTGCATTGGCCCGCCCCCCAGCCGCCAATCGTATCTGAGCATTCCGAGCATTATTTCGGCCGCGGAAGTAACCGGTGCCGATGCCATTCACCCCGGTTACGGTTTTCTGTCCGAGAACGCTGAATTCTCGCAGATTTGTGCGGATTATGGTATCAAGTTCATTGGCGCCACCGCTGAGCAAATCAACGGCATGGGCGACAAGGCAACCGCCAAAGCGACCATGAAAGCCGCCGGAGTGCCCGTCATTCCTGGTTCCGATGGGCTGCTCGAATCCGTTGAACAGGGGCAACGGCTATCAGCCGAAATGGGTTACCCCGTTATTGTAAAGGCTACGGCTGGGGGTGGTGGGCGCGGCATGCGCATCGTTCGGTCGGAGGATGAGTTCGAAAAGGCCTGGAACGACGCCCGGACTGAAGCGGGAGCCGCCTTTGGCAATGATGGCCTGTACCTGGAAAAATTTGTGGAGGAGCCCCGCCACATTGAGATTCAGATTGTGGGCGATCAGTTTGGCAAAGTATGCCATCTCTCGGAGCGGGACTGCTCCATACAGCGTCGGCACCAGAAGCTGGTTGAAGAAACCCCGTCGCCGATTGTGTCGCCGGAACTTCGTGAGCTAATGGGCGAAGCAGCCATAAAAGGTGCTCAGGCCATTGGCTATGAAGGGGCAGGTACGGTTGAATTCCTGGTCGATAAATACGGGCAGTTCTTTTTCATGGAAATGAACACCCGCATTCAGGTTGAGCACCCGATTACGGAAGAAGTTACGGATTTCGACCTCATCAAAGAGCAAATCAAAGTAGCCGCCGGTTCTGAAATTTCGGGTCGTAACTACATACCGAAGCTGTTTGCCATGGAGTGCCGCATCAACGCGGAAGACCCGGCCAACGGCTTCCGGCCCTCGCCAGGTAAGATTACAGTGCTGCACCTGCCCGGTGGTCATGGCGTTCGGATCGACAGTCACGTCTACGCCGGCTACACCATTCCGCCCAACTACGACTCCATGATTGCCAAGGTAATTGTATCGGGACAGTCGCGGGAGGAGGTCATTACGCGCATGAAGCGGGCCTTACAGGAGTTCGTCATTGAGGGCATCAAAACCACCATTCCGTTCCATATCCGGCTCATGGACGACCCCAAATTTAAGTCCGGGCAGTTTACAACTGCCTTTCTGGATACGTTCGATTTTTCGAAGCTATAAGTCATTAGCCGATATTCATGCTGGCCAAAGCCGACTATTATTACCGATAGTCGGCTTTTTAGTGCCTATATCTAAGGGTACGGGCAATATAAATTGAGAGGGACACCGGAAGCCTGGTAAAATGAACGACCGTGCTGCTTTATGGATGAATAACTCTGCAAACCCACCCTTCATACATGAATCATCTTGCCCCCGCCGATTACGTTGTATTTGGCATCTACTTAGTCGTTGTCGTTGGATACGGGTATTGGGTATATCATAGAAAGCGAACTGCCGCAACAAACACTAAAGACTTTTTTCTCGCCGAAGGATCGCTGACCTGGTGGGCCATTGGCGCTTCGCTTATTGCATCAAATATATCGGCCGAGCATTTTATCGGTATGGCTGGCTCCGGTTTCGCGATGGGACTGGCCATCTCCTCCTACGAATGGATTGCGGCCGCCACACTGGTGATTGTGGCGGTATTTTTTATTCCAATTTACCTCCGCAATCATATCTACACCATGCCTCAGTTTCTGGCGCAACGCTATAGCGATACCGTCAGTACTATTTTAGCCGTGTTCTGGCTGGTGGTGTACGTACTGGTCAACCTGACGTCCATTCTCTACCTGGGGGCAATTGCCATTGAGTCGCTGGCGGGTATTTCCTTTACGGTTTGCACCATCGGGTTGGCCCTTTTCGCCATTTTCATTACGCTCGGCGGCATGAAAGTAATCGGCTACACCGACGTAGTTCAGGTGGTGGTGCTGATTGTTGGCGGCTTAGTTGTTACGTACTTAGCCCTGCAATTAGTGGCTGAGCAATCGGGCGGTCAGGCATCCGGGCTGGCGGGTGTGTGGGACGGAATGCTCGCTCTGCGAAAACAAGCCGACAGCCATTTTCACCTGTTTTTCAGTAAAGGCCATCCGCACTACGATGCGCTACCAGGCATGTCGCTGGTGCTAGGCGGTATGTGGCTCAATAACCTCTCTTACTGGGGCTGCAACCAATATATTGTGCAACGGGCGCTGGGTGCTGATCTCAAAACGGCCCGCTCCGGCATCCTGTTTGCGGCTTTTCTGAAACTAACAATTCCCCTCATTGTGGTCATTCCCGGCATTGCCGCCTATGTACTCTACCAAAGCGGGCCATTCCGGGCCGCCATGACCGACGCGTCGGGGGGCGTAAGGCCCGATCAGGCCTATCCCGTGCTCATGAACCTGCTGCCGGTAGGAATGAAAGGACTGGCATTCGCAGCCCTAACAGCCGCCATTGTAGCCTCACTGGCGGGTAAGTGCAATTCGATTTCGACCATCTTCACCCTCGATATCTATAAAAAATACCTGAACAAAACCGCTACCGAGCAAAAGCTGGTCAATGTAGGCCGGTGGGTGGTGGTAATTTCTTTTTTGATCGCCATTGCGATTGCCCCGATGCTACGGTCACTCGATCAGGTATACCAGTATATTCAGGAGTACACCAACTTCCTCACTCCGGGCGTATTTGCCATTTTTCTGCTGGGGTTCTTCTGGAAACGGGCCACGAACCGGGCGGCCATGACCGTGGCTATTCTGACAATTCCGTTGTCCATTCTACTTAAATTCTGGCCGGAATTGACAAATCTGGTGGGTATTCAGTCGGATACGATCCCGTTCCTGCACCGAACAACATGGGTATTTTGTATCGACGTAGCGCTGATGGTTATTGTATCGCTGACAGACCCTACGCAGGCGGCTTTTGGCAAGGGTCTCATTGTCGATCGGCAGATGTTCCGGGTAACTCCTTCTTTCGTTGGGGGATCGGTAGCTATTTTTGGTATCCTTGCCGTGCTCTATTCCGTATTTTGGTGAGCAGGATGGGTGGGTTCATTTTACCGAAATGAGAAAAATTTGATCGTTTAACCACTTGAACACTAAATTTTTAGCTACGTTTACACGCATAATGCATTTCCTGCTATGACTACGTTCAACATCGCTGAACTCAGCCCCCTCGCCAGCCTCGATCAGTGGGAGGATGACCTGCTGGTTCGTTACCCCGAGACGGGCACCAAAGCTAAAGAAGACTACCGGAATTATGACGACCCGGCGCGCGACACCGTTCGGGAATTCTACCGGCTCAATCACACGTACCAAACGTATGACTTCGTGCGGGAGAAAGAGCGCGAGTTTTTAGCTTTCAACAAAAAAGAACTGCCGGTCTGGGGGGCGATGGAGTTTCTGAATACCCTCGTCGACGACTCTGACCCCGATACCGATCTCGATCAACTTCAGCATCTTCTCCAGACCGCGGAGGCTATCCGGGCCGATGGACACCCCGACTGGTTTGTGCTGACGGGATTTCTGCACGACATGGGTAAAGTCCTGTGCCTGTTTGGAGAGCCTCAGTGGGCCGTTGTCGGCGATACGTTTCCGGTTGGCTGTCAGCACTCGGACAAGATTGTGTATCCTGAATATTTTGCGAATAACCCCGACAGCCAGGATGAGCGGTATAATACCAAATACGGCGTGTATGAACCTAATTGCGGTTTACGTAACGTACATATGTCGTGGGGCCACGATGAGTACCTGTACCAGTTGATGAAGGATTACTTGCCCGAGCCAGCCCTGTATATGATGCGGTATCACTCCTTCTACGCCCAGCACCGGGAGGAGGCTTACAATCACCTGATGGACGAACACGATCACGAAATGTTCAGGTGGGTTCGGGCATTCAACCCGTATGACTTGTATTCCAAAAGCCCCAAACCACCCGTAGTAAGCGAGCTGAAACCGTACTATGAGGAATTAATTGCGAAGTACCTGCCCGCAATGGTCCGGCTGTAAGCATTTTGTTTGTCCAGCGTTGAGTGGTACCACTCAACGCTGGACAAACCCTTATTCTTTTTATAGATTTACCCAGCCTTTCAGTGCTTTAATCCGTCTTCACCAAAAACTGGTATACCGTCGTTGTTTGATACGTCTGACCTGGACGCAGCACCGTTGTGGGAAAGGTTGGGTGGTTGGGTGAATCGGGATAATGTTCCGTCTCTAGGCAGAAGGCATAGCGTTTTTTATACCCCACGCCCTCCCGGCCCACTACCGATCCATCGAGGAAATTGCCCGTATAGAACTGCACAGCAGGTTCGGTTGTCTGCACTTCCATCACGCGCCCGCTACTAGGTTCAAGTACCGTCGCAACAGGTTTCAACCTGGGACTACTGTCCCTGAATACCCAGCAATGATCATAACCCAGGCCGTACTTGATCTGTACGTTGGTTGAATCGTTGATGTGGTCGCCAATACGCGTTGGTTTAGAGAAATCAAAAGGCGTTCCGGCTACGGGCTCCAGTTCTCCGGTTGGAATCAGGGTTTCGTCGACCAATACGTAGTGGTCAGCCTCAATCGTTATGATATGATCGAGAACATCCCGTTTGGCTCCACCCGTCAGGTTAAAATACGTGTGGTTTGTGAGGTTCACTACGGTGGCCTGGTCGGTTGTTGCCCAATAGTCTATCCTGATTGCGTTGTTTTTTTGAAGCGTATATGTGACCTCCACTAACAAATTGCCAGGGTATCCCTCTTCGCCATCCCTGGAGACGTACATGAGTTTCAGGGCAGGCTCCTTACCGTCAATGGGGGTGGCTGTCCAAAGCACTTTATCAAAGCCAACGGTGCCGCCGTGCAGGTGATTGCCCATGTTGTTGGTCACCAGCGTATAGGTCTTGCCGTCCAGCGTAAATTTTCCATTGGCTATCCGGTTGCCATAGCGCCCCACCAATGCCCCGAAGAACGGATTTTCTTTTACGTAAGCGGCCAGCGAATCCATCCCCAGCGTCACTTCGTCAAACGCACCGGTTTTATCAGGCGCGGTGAGCGACACGATAATCCCACCGTAGTTGGTAATGCGGGCAGTCATACCCGCCCTGTTACGTAGCGTGTAGATATCGGCTGTTCGGCCGTCGGGCAGTTGACCAAAGGTTGACTTTTCAATACCCGGTTTTTGGTCGTTGGAGGAGTGTGTATGGGATATCATGAACAGGCAGTCTGTCAGCCAGGCTGCGGTTAGGTTAATGGGGAGTAGGCGGCAACAGGATTCGTTGGAATACAAGTGACAAATCAATCAGCAACCCTGCCCGTAGTAAGCATTTAGGCCGTGTTTGCGTTCGAAGTGTTTCATCCGTAGCGTGTCTTTCATACGGGGCGTATTGGGGTTAATCTGGAGCGTCAGGTAAGCCATTCGGGCGAGTTCTTCCAGCACGGCCGAGTTATAAACGGCTTTCTCGGCGGTTTTGCCCCACGAAAATGGACCATGATTTTGCAGCAGCACCATCTCCATTTCCCCATAGGTCAGCCCTTTGTCTAGGAAACAGTTGAAAATCTGGTGCCCCGTTTCATGTTCGTAATCGCCCTGAATCATCGCGTCGGTCAGGACGGGAGCGCAGGGAATGTCCTGATGCGTGTGGTCGGCGTGGGTCGTACCTAAAATTGGAATAGCCATACCAGCCTGCGCCCAGGCTACGGCGTAGGTGCTGTGCGTATGAACGATGCCGCCGATGCCGGGCCAGGTTTTGTATAACAAGGCGTGGGTTTTCGTATCGGAAGAAGGCCGCAGGCTACCCGCTACTACGTTGGCGTCATAATCGACAATTACCATGTCGCCCGCCTGTAACTGCTCATACGGTACGCCACTAGGCTTAATGGCAAACACGCCCCGGTCGCGGTCAACTGCGCTGACATTGCCGAAGGTAAACAGGACCAACCCAAGTTTGGGCAACTGCATGTTGGCCTCGTAACATTCTTCCTGTAAGGTCTGATACATGAATTGAAAAAGAAAGAGCAATGTGTAAAATCGGACCTGAGAGCCAGCGCGAATCCTGGTTTATTGATTCGGTTGGTGCTGTTTCATTCTTACCTGCTCCTTACCGATAGGCCGCTTCGCTCCAGCGCAGTTCGTTTTTCAACTGCCGCAGGTTCGTATGGCGATCAATGATGACTAATTCGACGCCAAATTGGTCGGCGAAGTCCTCAATGTGCGCTGTAGTCAGGTTCTGGCTGTAGGCCGTATGGTGCGCTCCCCCGGCCAGAATCCAGGCTGCGCAGCCCGTTTGCATATCGGGCATGGGCTTCCACAGAGCGCGGGCGACGGGTAATTTGGGCAGGGCTTCGGTTATGGATACGGCTTCGACTTCATTCACTAACAGCCTGAACCGGTTGCCCATATCGATCAGCGATACGTTAATGGCTGGCCCCGCCGGGGCGTCGAACACCAGCCGAACCGGATCGGCTTTGCCGCCAATGCCCAGCGGATGAATTTCGCAGGACGGTTTTCCGGCCGCG
>DATHAW010000507.1:0-21819 GCA_035296465.1 Spirosoma sp. | reverse complement strand
GAACCGTAGTAAACAGGATGACAAGTTTCATGTTCAGCAGTTTAGTTACTGATCGGACCACTCCCAAGCCGTCCGATCAGTAACAGTACGATCATACAGGCCACGCGGATTTTTATCTACGAAGTCCTTATTCCTGTTCTAGTAAAAACGCTTTAATGAATGGGTCGAGGTCACCATCGAGTACCGCTTCGGTGTTGGACGTTTGATAACCAGTGCGGTGGTCTTTCACGCGCCGGTC
The DNA here is from genome assembly GCA_035296465.1 of Spirosoma sp. GTDB lineage: Bacteria > Bacteroidota > Bacteroidia > Cytophagales > Spirosomataceae > Spirosoma. Next base: position 21,581 of record DATHAW010000507.1, on the reverse strand, counting down.
GTCCAGCACGTAGGAGCGAATCTGCGATCCCCATTCGATTTTCTGCTTGCCCGCTTCTACTTCCGCACGAGCCGCATTTCGCTTCTGTACTTCAATCTCATACAGTTTCGACTTCAGGAGCCGCATCGCAACTTCCTTATTTTGTAGTTGGCTCCGTTCCTGCTGGCACTCAATTATTAAACCCGATGGTTTATGCTTGAGCCGAACGGCCGTTTCCACTTTATTGACGTTCTGGCCACCGGCCCCACCCGACCGAAAGGTATCCCAGTCGATGTCGGCCGGGTTCACGTCAATCTCAATGGTGTCATCGACCAGTGGATAGGCATAAACCGACGCAAAAGACGTATGTCGGCGGGCATTTGAATCGAAAGGTGAGATACGTACCAGGCGATGAACACCGTTTTCAGACTTTAGGAATCCATATGCCAGCGGCCCATCTATTTCTATTGTCGCCGATTTAATGCCTGCTGTGTCACCGTCCTGATAGTCAACTTGTTTAAGACTGTATCCGTGTTTTTCGGCCCAGCGCATATACATCCGGTAGAGCATGTCGGCCCAGTCCTGGCTTTCAGTACCGCCCGCACCCGCGTTAATTTCGAGCACCGCGCTGAGCTGATCCTCCTCATTACCGAGCATTTTTCTGAGTTCTAAGTCTTCGAGTGTCGAAGCTACTTTCTGGCCTTCTGCATCAACTTCTTCCTCCGGCACTTCGCCAGCTTCATAGAACTCAAATAGGGTTTCGAGGTCGCCAAACTCACTGTTAAGCTTCTCATAGCCGGTAGTCCAGCCCTTCAGGCTGCGGACCTGTTTCATTACACCCTCAGCGCGGGCTGCATCGGTCCAGAACTCAGGCTGAAATGTCTGCTGTTCGAGTTCAGCTAATTGGTCTTTCTTCGTATCGTAGTCAAAGATACCTACTCAGGGCCTCTACTCTGGTCCTCAAGTCGGTCAACTGGTCAGTTGTCATGAACTTGTCGTTTGTTGGTTTATTATAAACGGAATGCTCGCAGCAGCGATGTGCTGGTAGGGTGCAAAGATAGAACAAAACGGACCGGGGGCTTTGTTTCTCGCGAGTACGTGACATGTGCCTTACTGTCTTTTAAACTTGTTTGTTAGGGCTAAGGCATGCGGCTCGTGTTGAATGTAACTGATTCGGCCTGGTCCGGCGCGTCCCAACTTTTCGTCCTACCTTTGTGTTGCTCAAATAAGAGCATTATCTGCAAATTTCATTCTCTAATTATTCATTCAAGAAATGGCTTCACCGTACGATTTAATCGTTTTGGGTAGCGGACCGGGCGGCTACGTAGCGGCCATCCGGGCTTCGCAGTTGGGTTTGAAAACCGCCGTAATCGAGCGCGAAAGCCTCGGCGGCATTTGTCTGAACTGGGGTTGTATTCCCACCAAAGCCCTGCTCAAGTCAGCGCAGGTCTTTGAATATATCAAGCATTCGGCCGATTATGGCATAACCATTTCGGGTGAGTCAAAGGCCGATTTTGGGGCCGTTATCAAGCGCAGCCGGGGCGTGGCCGACAGCATGAGTAAGGGTGTTCAGTTTTTGATGAAGAAAAACAAAATTGACGTGCTTTCGGGCGTTGGTAAAGTGAAGCCCGGCAAAAAGATCGACGTTACCGATGCCGATGGAAAAACTACCGAATACGAAGCTAAACACATCATTATCGCTACGGGTAGCCGTGCCCGCCAATTGCCAGCTGTTCCAATCGATGGCGAAAAAGTAATCGAATACCGCAAAGCTATGACCCTGCCGAAGCGGCCTGAAACCATGCTTGTTATTGGTTCAGGAGCCATTGGGGTTGAGTTCGCCTACGTTTACGCCAGCATGGGTACAAAAGTGACCATCATAGAGTTTATGCCCAACGTAGTGCCGATTGAGGATGAGGAGATATCCAAAGAACTCGCCAAGCAGTACAAGAAAATGGGCATTGATATTTATATCAAATCGGAAGTCACGAAAGTAGATACCAGTGGTAGCGGCTGTAAGGTTTATGTGAAGACGCCCGAGGGTGATAAAACATTCGACGCAGAGATTGTCTTATCAGCAGCGGGCATTGTAGCCAATATCGAGAATATTGGTTTGGAAGACGTAGGTATCGCGGTGGATAAGGGTAAGATCGTAACGGATGATTATTACCGGACAAGTGTCGAAGGGTATTACGCCATTGGCGACGTAACGAAAGGACAAGCCCTGGCCCACGTAGCTTCAGCTGAAGCCATTATCTGCGTCGAGAAGATTGCCGGGCAGCCACACGTTCAGCCACTGAACTATAACAACATTCCGGGCTGTACGTATTGCACGCCCGAAATTGCGTCAGTCGGTTACACCGAAAAAGCAGCTCGTGAGGCTGGATACGAACTTAAAATAGGGAAATTCCCATTCACAGCCTCAGGCAAAGCAAAAGCGGGTGGCGTGCCGGAAGGATTCGTCAAGGTGATTTTTGACGCCAAGTATGGCGAGTTTCTGGGCGCACACCTGATTGGAGCCAACGTAACGGAAATGATTGCCGAGGTTGTTGCGGCCCGTGCCCTGGAAACAACTGGCGAAGAGATTCTAAAAACTGTTCACCCACATCCCACCATGTCGGAGGCCATTAAAGATGCAACCGAAGCAGCTTATGGTGAAGCAATTCACTTATAAGAATAAGTGGGTCACTAAATAGATCTGACAATGACAAGAATGCCGCTGGTTCGTACCATTTAAATGGTACGAACCAGCGGCATTCTTTAGCTAAAATCAAGATAGTGTTCTTTGTGGAGAAGAGTTGAAAAATGATTGAATGAATTGCTTATCAAAAGCGACTGCTCAAACTTCTTCGAAATTTATTTTCTATTCTTCCAAATATTTCCTACTTTTGCACTCCCAAACTCGGAGTACATTCCAACGACATACGAGGGTGAAGGTCCGTTACAGTCTTAAATGAACCGGCGGAAACCACACCTGACTTTTTAGCAAACAAATCCTGCCCTGCTGGATATTGTCTGTCGCCAAAGGTCAGGTGCTGTGCGCCCGGCCTTTTTTTATGTCGCATATTGGTCCTGATTGTTAAGCAGATATAGGATTCGTCCGGCAAACTGCCTACCTTTGCGGCCCGATTCGGAGAGCGCGATATGTCGCAGTAGCCGTTTTTGGAAAGCATACCTTAATTACCTGCTTACTTTAAACAAACACAAATGTCTGGTTTAATTGGCAAAAAAATCGGGATGACCAGCGTGTACAATGCGGACGGGCAGGCTCTGGCATGTACTGTGATTCAAACAGGTCCCTGTGTCGTCACCCAAGTCCGTAGCGTCGAGAAAGACGGCTACTCGGCTGTGCAACTGGGTTTCGGCGATAAGAAAGAAAAGCACAGCAACAAACCGGAGCTAGGCCATTTCAAAAAAGCTGGCACTACACCCAAGCGCAAACTCGTCGAGTTCAAAGAATTCGAGAAAGAGTTTAACCTGGGTGAGACCCTCACGGTAACTGACGTATTCAATGAAGAGGACTTCGTTGACGTGGTTGGAACATCTAAAGGGCGCGGTTTTCAGGGCGTTGTGAAACGTCATGGATTTGCTGGTGTTGGCGGTCAAACGCACGGTCAGCATAACCGGGGTCGTGCCCCTGGTTCCATTGGAGCCTGCTCGTTTCCCTCGCGTGTATTCAAAGGGCAGCGTATGGCGGGCCGGATGGGTGGCAACCGCGTGAAGGTACAAAACCTGCGTATCCTGCGCGTGATGCCTGAGCAGAATCTGCTCGTTGTTAGTGGTTCAGTTCCAGGAGCCAAAAATTCATACGTTATTATTGAGAAGTAGGCCATGGAAGTAATCGTATATAATAGCAAGGGGGAGGACACAGGCAAGAAGGTCACACTGCCGGAAGATGTATTCGGAATCGAGCCGAATCAACACGCGATTTACCTCGACGTGAAACAATACTTAGCCAACCAACGGCAAGGAACGCATAAAGCGAAAGAGCGGGCTGAGAATGCTCACTCGACCCGTAAACTGAAGAAGCAGAAAGGTACAGGCGGTGCCCGCGCCGGTAGTGCGAAGTCGCCAATTCGAGTTGGTGGTGGTACCATTTTCGGACCTCGCCCCCGCGACTACAGCTTCAAACTGAATAAGAAAGTGAAATCGCTGGCCCGCAAATCAGCTTTGGCTGTGAAAGCAAAGGCAAGCAGGATCTCAGTAATCGATAACATCACGCTCGAAGCACCCCGCACAAAAGACTATATTCAGTTTCTGAATGATATGAATTTGGTGGGCCGTAAGACGTTATTGATTCTGCCCGACGTGAATATGAACGTTGTGCTATCAAGCCGTAACGTACAAAAGACCAAAGTAACGACGGCTTCGCAAGTCAATACGTACGACCTGATGAACGCCGACCAATTACTGATCAGCGAAGAAGCGTTGTCAACCATTCAAACGATTTTCGACAAATAAACTCATGAACGTACTGAAACGACCAATCGTCACGGAAAAAATGACGGGCCTGAACAAGCTTGGTAAGTATGCTTTTGAGGTCGAACTAAAAGCGAATAAGCTGGAAATCGTAAAAGCCGTCGAAAAAATGTACGGTGTAAACGTAGAGGCAGTTCACACGATGCGGCAACTGGGCAAAAAGCGCAGCAAGAACATCAATGGACGTGTTGTCACGGGCAAGACCCCAACCACTAAGAAAGCAATTGTGACGGTGGCGGAAGGCGAAGTAATCGATATCTACGCTGACCTCTAAACCGAGCATTGCTCTCATCAATTAATCAGTCATGGGTGTTAAAAAAATGAGACCGATAACGCCGGGTACACGCTTCCGTGTGGCACCCGACTTTGCGGAGATAACTGCCTCCAAGCCGGAAAAGAGCCTGCTGGAGCCCATCAAAAGATCTGGCGGCCGGAATAATCAGGGCCGTCGTACTATGCGCTACATTGGTGGGGGTCATAAGCGGCATTACCGCGTAATTGACTTCAAGCGCGATAAAGTCGGCCAACCCGCCGAAGTTCTGACTGTAGAATATGATCCAAACCGCACAGCCCGTATTGCCTTAGTGCAGTATGGCGATGGCGAAAAACGTTACATCATTGCACCCCAGGGTATTACAGTTGGCCAGTCGGTTCAATCTGGATCTGGGTCAACACCAGATGTAGGTAACGCGATGCCACTGAATGCTATGCCAATTGGTACAATCGTTCATAACATCGAACTGACGCCTGGCAAAGGGGGCTCAATGGCCCGTTCGGCTGGTACGTATGCGCAGTTAGTCGGTCGTGAAGACAAGTACGCTATCCTGCGGTTACCATCGGGTGAGACACGCCGGGTGCTTAGTGCTGGTATGGCAACGGTTGGCTCGGTATCAAACGCCGACCATATGAACGTAGTGGTGGGTAAAGCCGGTCGTAATCGCTGGTTGGGTATCCGTCCCCGCGTTCGGGCTGTCGTGATGAACCCCGTCGATCACCCAATGGGTGGTGGTGAGGGTCGAGCCTCTGGTGGACACCCACGCTCACGCAATGGCCAGTTCGCTAAAGGTCAGAAGACTCGCAATAAGAACAAGGCATCTGAAAGCATGATTATTAGCCGACGCAAAAAGTAACAGATAGAAATGGCACGTTCACTCAAAAAAGGTCCCTACATTGATTTTCGACTGGACAATAAGGTTCAGACGCAAAACGATTCGGGCAAGAAATCGGTCATCAAAACCTGGTCGCGTCGCTCGATGATTTCGCCGGATTTTGTTGGCCATACATTCGCGGTGCATAACGGCAATAAGTTTATCCCGGTGTATGTCACAGAGAATATGGTTGGCCACAAGCTTGGCGAATTTTCTCCCACACGCAATTTCCGGGGTCACACGGCGAAGAAAGACAAGGGCAAGCGATAAGCAGTTATAATTCGTGGTTTGTAGTTGTATTCTATCAATAGCAAAACACGAATGACAAATCTTGGCGGGAAGCCGCACAAACCAACAAAATGGAAGCAGTAGCAAGACTTAATGATATGCCCACGTCGCCCCGTAAAATGCGGTTGGTCGCTGACCTGATTCGTGGTCAGCGCGTTAGCCGGGCGTTAGGCCTTCTGAAATACCAGCCACAGGCTGGTGCCGATACGTTGCAGAAAGTGCTGCTGTCGGCTGTTGCCAACTGGCAGCAGAAGAATGCGGATGAGCGTATTGAAGACGCTGACCTGTATATCAAAACGATATTTGTCGATGGCGGTCCAATGCTTAAGCGTCTGCGCCCAGCCCCACAGGGCCGCGGTCACCGGATTCGGAAGCGTTCGAATCACATCACGATTGTGGTTGACAGTGCAGCTCAGCCGGTATTAGACGAAGCAACTACCCAACCCTCCGAAAAAGAGTAATAGCAAATGGGACAAAAAATTAATCCGATTGGCCTGCGACTCGGCATTGTGCGGGGCTGGGAATCGAGCTGGTACGGCGGCAAAGAGTTTGCGGATAAACTCGTTGAAGACGAAAAAATCAGAAAGTACGTATCTGCCCGTATTCCGAAAGGAGCTATTGCGCGTGTCGTAATTGAGCGTACGCTCAAGCGTGTCACGCTGACAATTCACACCGCCCGTCCGGGTATTGTGATTGGTAAGGGTGGTGGCGAGGTCGATAAGATTAAAGAAGAGTTGAAGAAGATCACGGGCAAAGACGTCCAGATCAATATCTTCGAAATTAAACGGCCCGAAATCGACGCTAAACTCGTAGGTGAAGCAATTGCTCAGCAGTTGCAGGCCCGTATCTCATTCCGTCGCGCCATGAAGCAGGCTATCCAGTCGGCCGTTCGGGTTGGTGCGCAGGGTATTAAAGTGAAAGTGTCTGGCCGGTTAGGTGGAGCAGAAATTGCCCGCTCTGAGCAGTACAAAGAAGGTCGGGTACCTCTCCATACGCTACGGGCAGACATTGACTATGCCTTGTCGGAAGCACAAACCGTTTACGGTAAAATCGGCATCAAGGTGTGGATTTTCAAAGGCGAAGTTTATGGTAAGCGCGACCTGTCGCCCGCGGCTATGATGACGCAGGCGCAGGCTGGCGAACGCAGTGCCAGCCCTGCCGACCGGGGTGACCGTCGTGGTCCTCGTGGCGACCGTGAAGGTGGCGATCGGGGTGGCCGCGGTGGTAATGACCGGGGTGGCAACCGGGGCGGTGCCCCAGGTGCTGGTGGTAACCGGGGTGGTGCTCCAGGCGCCGGTGGCAATCGAGGTGGCGGCCAGGGCGGTAATCGTGGCGGTGCCCCAGGTGGTAACCGTGGCGGTGGCGGTGGAGGACCAAGACGATAAAGTAATAAAGTTTCTCTGGGTACGGGTGAACAATTGCAACCAGCAGGAAGCAGCGTACACACTAACCTGGTTGAAACATAAAATAGACCTACGACTGTGTTACAGCCTAAAAGAACCAAATTCCGCAAGCAGCACAAGGGCAGGATTCCTGGCATCGCATCACGCGGTCATGAGATTGCCTTCGGTACATTCGGTATCAAATCGCTGGAGCCGGGCCGGATCACCGCCCGCCAGATTGAAGCCGCCCGTATCTCTGTTACACGGGCTATGAAACGCGAAGGCCAGGTTTGGATTCGCATTTTCCCTGATAAGCCGATCACAAAGAAACCGGCTGAAGTCAGGATGGGTAAAGGTAAGGGTGCTCCCGAGTATTGGGTAGCTGTAGTGAAGCCCGGCACGATCATGTTCGAAGCAACGGGTGTTGATTTGGCAACGGGCATGGAAGCCCTGCGCTTGGCTGCTCAGAAGTTGCCCGTTCGAACCAAGTTTGTGGTTCGGCGCGATTATCAGGAAGTAGTCGAGGAATAAAATCCCTAAGCGACGAACAAGATGAAAAAAGAAGATTTAAAAGGATTGTCGGCCGATGAGATTCGTACCGAGATCGGTGCAGAACAGAACCGACTGCTGAAACTGCGTTTTGCTCATGCGGTATCACCCGTTGAGAATCCCATGCGTATCCGCGAGAGCCGCAAGCGGATTGCTCGCCTGCACACGGAACTGACGGCTAAATCGGCGCAAGCCTAATTGACACGACAATGGAAGAGCAACAAGCACCAGCCCCGCAGGAGGAAGTATTAACTCCGGCGAACGTAGAGGCAACGCAGTCGGTCGCAGAGACACCGGTTGCCGCAGCATCAGAACAGCCGCAGGAAGCCACACCCGCAAAGACGGAGTCAGAGCGGAACGCTCGGAAGGAGCGAATCGGGCGGGTCACCAGCAATAAAATGCAGAAGACCATTACCGTAGCGATTGATCGCAAAGTAAAGCATCCGATGTATGGCAAGTTCATGAACAAGACCAAAAAACTGACGGTTCATGACGAGAAAAATGAGTGCGGAATTGGCGACACGGTTCGTGTCATGGAAACCCGCCCGTTGAGCAAGAATAAACGTTGGAGATTAATCGAAATCATCGAAAAGGCCAAGTAAGCCATGCTACAGCAAGAATCAAGATTAGGAGTTGCCGATAACAGTGGCGCAAAAGAAGTGCTCGTTATCCGGGTCCTGGGCGGTACGGGCAAGCGGTATGCATCGGTCGGTGACAAGATTGTCGTGACGGTGAAGCAAGCCCTGTCATCCAGCACCATGAAAAAAGGTACGGTTTCAAAAGCCGTGGTTGTCCGGACTAAAAAAGAAATTCGTCGCAAAGACGGTTCTTACATTCGGTTTGAAGACAATGCAGCTGTATTGCTAAACGCAAACGATGAGCCACGCGGCACCCGTATTTTCGGACCCGTAGCCCGCGAATTGCGCGAGAAGCAGTTTATGAAAATTGTATCGTTAGCCCCGGAGGTACTATAACGAATGGAAAAGAAAATAACGCTTCCGAAACACAAGTTCCACATCAAGACGGGCGATACGGTCGTCGTGATTGGTGGTAACTCGAAAGGTAAGCGCGGTGTTGTGCAGGAGATTATTGTGGAAAAAGATCGTGCTCGGGTTGAGGGCGTCGCCATGATTACCAAGCACATGAAACCGACCGCTTCCAATCCGCAGGGTAGCTTGGTAAAAACCGAAGGTTCGATCCACATCAGTAATCTGAAGTTGATTGATCCTGCTACCGGCGAACCCACCCGCACGGGTCGTAAGGAAAACGAAAAGGGTAAGTTGCAGCGCTTCTCGAAGAAGACAGGCAATTTCATTCCGGATACCGTCGTCCGTAAGTAACAACAGAAAAAGTCTAAGAAAATGGCAGCGCCAAGACTGAAAGAAAAATATATAAGCGAGGTTGTTCCTCAGTTGAAAGACAAATTCCAGTATAAGTCGGTCATGCAAGTGCCGCGTCTGAGCAAAATTGTTATCAACAAAGGGATCGGAGCCGCCGTAGCCGACAAGAAGTTAGTCGACGTAGGCGTCGAAGAGCTAACGACCATTACCGGACAGAAAGCCGTGCCGACAATGTCGAAGAAGGCTGTTTCTAACTTCAAACTGCGGGAGAAGATGCCCATTGGTGCGAAGGTTACGCTACGTGGAGTAAAGATGTACGAATTCCTTGACCGGCTAACGGCCGTATCGCTGCCCCGTGTTCGGGATTTTAAAGGCATTAGTGACAAAGGGTTTGATGGCCGGGGCAATTACACGTTTGGTGTGCAGGAGCAGATCATCTTCCCGGAGATTAGCATTGACAAAGTAGCTCGTATTTCAGGGATGGACATCACGTTTGTGACGACCGCCAAAACGGATAACGAAAGCTATGAGTTGTTAAAAGCAATGGGTATGCCGTTCTCGAAAGGCGGCAAATAATAACCTATATAAGCACTAAGACAATGGCAAAAGAATCAATCAAAGCACGGGAGCGGAAACGCGAAGCGATGGTGGCAAAATATGCTACCAAGCGGGCGGCTCTGAAAGCCGCTGGCGATTACATCGGTCTGGATAAGCTGCCTAAGAACGCATCACCTGTCCGGCTACACAACCGTTGTAGTATGACGGGACGACCACGGGGCTACATGCGCAAGTTTGGAATTTCGCGGGTCACGTTCAGAGAGCTGGCATCAGCGGGCAGGATTCCGGGTGTAACCAAGTCAAGCTGGTAGTTCCAGTCGTCATCACACAAACAAATTCAGTTTACGTAATTTTGCGAACTTTCTGTAAAGCAGATATTTGCAAGTAACGCAACGCTCAGAATGACTACAGATCCAATAGCAGATTTCCTGACCCGCGTCAGAAACGCTCTCCGGGCCAAGCACCGGGTAGTGGAGATTCCTGCTTCCAACATAAAAAAGGAGTTAACGAAGGTATTGTACGAGAAAGGGTACATTCAGAACTATAAGTTCGATGATAGTACTCCGCAGGGCACTATAAAAATTGCCCTGAAGTATAACCCAACAACGAAGCAACCAGCTATCGTAGACCTTCAACGCATCAGCCGACCGGGTCTGCGTCAGTATCGAGGTGCTGATAACCTGCCACGTATTCTGAATGGCTTGGGTGTTGCCATCATCTCTACTTCCAAAGGCGTGATGACGGACAAAGAAGCTAAAGTGCTGAACGTTGGTGGTGAGGTATTATGTTACGTTTATTAATCCGAACTGAACCATGTCACGCATAGGTAAGAAACCAATTGCCCTTCCCAGCAACGTAACGTTGTCCGTCGACGACCAGAACGTCGTGACGGTGAAAGGGCCTAAAGGAACGCTGACCCAACCAGTTGACCCGGACATTTCGGTGGCAATTGAAGAGGGCCAAATTCAAGTGTCACGTCCAACCGAGCAAAAGCGTCATAAGGCCATGCATGGTTTATATCGGTCGCTCGTAAGCAATATGGTTACGGGTGTTACCGAAGGCTTTAAACTTGATCTTGAAGTTATCGGGGTAGGTTATAAAGCGACTGTTGCCAACAACGTGCTGGAACTACAACTTGGCTATTCACACAACGTGTTTCTGGCGGTTCCGTCTGAGATCAAAGTTACGGCAGTAACCGAAAAGGGGCAGAACCCTAAGGTTTTTCTGGAAGGCTCAGACAAGCAACTCCTTGGTGATGTAGCAGCCAAAATTCGCTCCCTACGTAAAGTTGAGCCATATAAGGGCAAAGGTATCCGTTTCATTGGTGAGGAAGTTCGCCGTAAAGCGGGTAAGTCATCATCGAAAAAATAAACAGTTTATGGTATGTTCCAGACTCTGTGCTGAACAATAGACCATAAATGACAAACTATTCTAATCGCCTATTTGGTCGGAATCAAATAACATGGCAAACAAATTATCAAGAAGACAGCGGATTAAATTCAGCATCCGGGCTAAACTCTCAGGTACGGCTGAACGTCCTCGTCTGTCCGTTTTTCGTTCAAACACAGCAATTTACGCTCAACTTATTGATGACGTAGCCGGCAACACGCTGGCAGCTGCTTCGTCGGTCGAATTGAAGAGCGAATCAGCAGGTAATACCCTCGACACGGCCAAGAAAGTTGGACAACGACTGGCCGAAAAAGCAATTGCCAAGAACATCGACGCTGTCGTGTTCGACCGTAATGGCTATCTGTATCACGGTAAAGTAAAAGCACTTGCCGACGCAGCCCGCGAGGGGGGTCTTAAGTTTTAAGCATTAAATGCGCAATAATGAATATCAACGCAGCAAGACCGACAAAATTTAACGAAGCCGACCTGAAAGAAAAGGTGGTGGCCATTAATCGCGTAGCGAAAGTGGTGAAAGGTGGTCGCCGGTTCAGCTTCTCCGCAATTGTCGTCGTTGGAGACGGTAACGGTGTGGTTGGCTATGGCTTAGGCAAAGCCAATGAAGTAACTGATGCCATTGCCAAAGGCGTGGAAGATGCCAAGAAAAACCTGGTGCAGATTCCCTTGCTGAAGCATACGGTTCCTCACGAAATGGAAGGCAAATTCAGCGGTGGATTCGTCCTGCTGAAACCAGCCGCTCCGGGAACAGGTCTGATTGCTGGAGGTGCCATGCGTGCTGTACTGGAGTCGGCGGGTGTTCGCGACATCCTGGCAAAATCTAAAGGGTCATCTAATCCGCACAACGTAGTAAAGGCTACGCTGGCCGCTCTGCTGAAGATGCGCTTGCCTCATCAGGTGGCTTTTCAGCGGCAGATTAGCCTGGCTAAAGTGTTCAACGGTTAATAAACAGCAACAGACATGGCACGAGTACGCATTACGCAGGTCAGGAGCACCATTGACCGTCCGCAGACACAGAAAAGCGCTATCAAGTCATTGGGCTTGGGCAAAATCAACCGTAGCGTCGAGTTGGAATATAATGACTCGTTGAAAGGCGCACTGACTAAAGTGCAGCACTTAGTGAAGGTTGAAGAAATTTAGTATCTTTGCGATTCTTTTGGTTTTCAGGCTGCTGTAATTAAAAATTATGGTCGGCTTTAGAAGCTAAAAGAATCAGCTTTTTAACTTTGAGCAACAATGAATTTAAGCAACCTTAGACCGGCAAAAGGTTCCGTCAGAGAGCGCAAGCGAGTCGGACGTGGGCAGGGCTCGGGCATGGGCGGTACGTCCACACGGGGTCACAAAGGAGCGCAGTCGCGTTCAGGTTACAGCCGAAAAACTCACTTTGAAGGTGGTCAGATGCCCCTTCAGCGTCGTGTGCCAAAATTTGGCTTTAAGAATATTAACCGTATCGAGTATAAGCCGCTTAACCTGGATGCTATTCAGGCTCTGGTCGACCAAACCAATGCAACGGTAATCGATATGGATTTCATGTTGGCCCACGGTTTAGTTAGCCGGAAAGACTTGGTGAAAGTGCTTAGCCGTGGCGAACTGACGACAGCTGTAGAGATTCATGCTCACGCTTTTTCAGCTACTGCGAAGGAAGCGATTGAAAAAGCTGGCGGGAAGGCCATTGTGCCACAACGCAAAGTCAACGAGGAAGCAGCAAACTAAACGTGTGCGCACGGCTCCAGCCGCTCTATTTATATGAATCGACTCATCAGTACGTTTAAGAATATTTTTTCCATTGACGAGTTGCGGGGTCGTATCCTTAACACCTTGTTGTTTATCACGGCTTTTCGCCTTGGTTCAGCCATCGTGTTACCGGGTGTTGATCCGAACAAACTGAATCTGAATCCACAAGGATTGCTGGGTTTACTGGATACCTTCTTGGGAGGAGCTTTCAGTAAAGCATCAATTTTTGCCTTAGGCATTATGCCGTATATATCGGCTTCGATTGCCATTCAGTTGTTAACGCTGGCGTTACCTTACTTTCAGAAAATGCAGAAGGAAGGTGAAACGGGACGGAAACGGCTGAATCAGATTACACGGGTGCTTACGATTGGGGTTACGGCCGTGCAGGCAATCACCTACATTGGTACAACCATTCCAAACGAAGCGCTTTTAATTGATCGGGGCCTGTTCACGATCTCGTCGCTGTTTATTCTTACCTCAGGCACCATATTCTGTATGTGGCTGGGTGAGCGCATCACCGACAAGGGAATAGGCAATGGAATCTCGATGATTATCATGATTGGGATTGTATCACGGCTACCGGGTGCCATCATTGGCGAGCAACAATCGCGCGGTTCAGGAGGCATTCTGATCTTCGTGCTTGAGCTGGTAGCACTTTACTTTGTCGTTATGGGCGCTGTTGTATTGACACAAGCCGTCCGTCGGATTCCGATTCAGTACGCCAAGCAGGTTATTGGTAATAAAGTGGTTGGCGGTCAGCGCCAGTATCTTCCCCTGAAACTGAACGCTGCGGGCGTAATGCCGATTATCTTTGCGCAGGCGCTTATGTTCGTTCCTACCTATGTAGCAGGTATTTTTGCGGAAAAAAGCGATTTTGCTGCTAACATTCAAAATGCCTTTGCGAGTTATACAAGCTGGCAGTACAATCTTCTGTTTGCCTTACTCATCATTGTCTTTACATTCTTTTATACGGCTATCTCAGTCAATCCAGTACAGATTGCGGATGATATGAAGCGTAGTGGCGGGTTTATTCCAGGCGTTAAGCCGGGTATTCAGACATCTGACTACATTGGCACCGTATTGGATCGAATCACATTACCGGGTGCCATTATGCTGGCCGTTGTGGCCATTCTGCCGGCTATTGCTAACCTGTTTGGTATGACAAGTGGGTTTGCTCAGTTTTTTGGCGGAACATCCTTATTGATTATGGTAGGTGTTGTGCTTGATACGTTACAGCAAGTGGAAAGTTATCTGCTGATGCGCCGGTATGAAGGGTTGATGAAATCGGGCCGTGTACAGGGGCGGACAAGTGAGACAGCAGCAGCGTAGGTTGACATGGCCAGTTCGGACAAAAAGGACAAGATGATTTATCTCAGGAGCGATGAGGAAATCGACCTGATAAAAATCAGTGCCCAGGTGCTTGGAAAAGCCCATGCCGAAGTGGCTAAACTGATCCGGCCTGGGGTGACGACGAAGGAACTGGATACGGTTGCTGAGACGTTCATAAAGGATAATGGTGGTTACCCCTCGTTTCTTGGGTACAACAACTTTCCGGCTTCCTTGTGTATATCCGTAAACGACGTTGTGGTGCATGGGTTTCCCAGCCGGTATGAACTCCGTGAGGGCGACATCATTTCTATTGACTGTGGGGTTAAACTAAATGGATACCATAGCGACAGCGCTTACACGTATCCCATTGGTGAGGTAATTCCGGCGGTGCGTCGGCTTCTGACCCGGACAAAAGAATCGGTTTACATTGGTGCTGAAAAAGCAGTCGAAGGAAATCGAGTTGGTGATATTGGCTACGCTATTCAAACCTATACAGAAAAGTTCGGCTATTCAGTCGTTCGGGAACTGGTTGGACATGGCGTTGGACAAAACCTGCACGAAGCCCCGGAAGTGCCTAATTATGGAAAGCGGGGGCAGGGACCTAAATTACGTGAGGGGATGATTCTGGCCATTGAGCCAATGATAAACTTTGGCAAAAAAGGGGTAGTGCAGGAACGTGACGGATGGACAATACGGACAGTTGACCGTAAACCGTCGGCTCATTTTGAACACACTGTCGCCGTGCGGAAAGGAAAACCTGAGATATTGACAACCTTTGAATACATTGAGGCAGTCACCGCGAATACAAGCCTGATGGTTGAAACACAAGAACTGACGGCGGCTTAAAGCGAACATGGCAAAGCAGAATTCAATTGAACAGGATGGTATAATTTTGGAAGCATTATCGAATGCAATGTTCCGGGTCGAACTGGCTAATAAGCACGAGGTAATCGCTCACATCTCTGGTAAAATGAGGATGAATTACATCAAAATTTTACCTGGAGACCGCGTAAAGTTAGAGATGTCGCCTTACGATTTGAGCAAGGCAAGAATTGTGTATCGGTATAAGTAAGTTTGCTATTTGTGGTTTTTGAATTTGTCGATGCAACTCAATAACCACAAACAACATACTATAAACAAAGAGAACCATGAAAGTCAAAGCGTCCATTAAAAAACGCAGCGTAGACTGCAAGGTGATCCGTCGGAAAGGGAAGCTGTACGTGATCAACAAAAAGAATCCCCGTTACAAACAAAGACAAGGATAAGCATGGCACGTATTGCAGGTGTAGACATTCCAGACAAGAAGCGGGGCGAAATTGCGCTGACGTACATATTCGGCATTGGCCGTAGCCGTGCAAAGAAGATCCTGACTGATGCTGGCATTAGCGTTGATAAGAAAGCCAGTGAGTGGTCGGACGACGAAGCGAGCGCAGTTCGTAACGCAATCTCAAATGAATATAAAGTAGAAGGTGCGTTACGTTCGGAAGTGCAGTTGAGCATCAAACGCCTGATGGATATTGGTTGCTACCGGGGGCTTCGGCACCGGAAAGGACTACCGGTTCGTGGGCAGCACACCAAGAACAACTCCCGTACCCGGAAAGGCAAGCGGAAGACAGTCGCTAACAAGAAGAAAGTAACGAAGTAATGGGTTTGTGATTTGTTTTCCAGTCATTGCATGGCAAGACACTGAATGACCGGAAGCAAATTATAAACTGAACAACTCAGAAAATGGCTCAAGCAAAACGCAAAGACAAAGCGAAAAAGCGGGTAGTGATCGTTGAACCAGTTGGCCAGGTGCATATCCGGGCTACGTTCAACAACATCATTATCTCAATCACCAACATGAACGGCCAGGTTATTTCCTGGGCGTCGGCGGGTAAAATGGGCTTCCGTGGCTCAAAGAAAAACACCCCTTATGCAGCGCAAACGGCTGCTTCAAACTGCGCTGCTGTTGCCCATGACCTGGGAATGCGGAAAGCAGAGGTTTTTGTTAAAGGTCCGGGGTCAGGTCGCGAGTCGGCCATCCGTACTATTCAGAACTCGGGAATCGAGGTAACCACGATTCGCGATATTACCCCTATGCCGCACAACGGTTGCCGGCCCCCCAAGCGTCGTCGTGTATAACGCGAAGCACGGGTTGTACTTGAATAAGGATAGGCGACATTCAGTTGTGTCTGTCCAATGTCTTACACTTATTCATTCTTAAAAACGAATGGCACGTTACATTGGGCCAAAGGCCAGGATTTCGCGCAAGTTTGGTGAACCTATTATGGGTCCCAGCAAGGCGCTTCAAAAAAAGAATTACGGACCGGGTATGCACGGTCGGGGTCGTAAACGGAAACAGTCTGAATACGCACTGCAGTTAATTGAAAAGCAGAAGGTAAAGTACACTTATGGCATTCTGGAGCGCCAGTTCCGCGCCCTGTTTCACCGCGCTCAGGTGCGTGAAGGGATCACCGGCGAGAACCTGCTGAAGTTATGCGAAGCCCGTCTTGACAACACGGTTTTTCGTTTAGGTATTGCTACGTCGCGCCGGGCCGCCCGCCAGTTGGTAGCGCACAAGCACATCATCGTCGATGGTGAAGTGGTTAACATTCCTTCTTATTCGCTTAAGCCGGGCCAGATCATTGGTGTTCGGGAAAAGTCAAAATCATTAGAAGCAGTTTCGTCGAGTCTATCGGCCCGTAATACCCGACGTTTTAACTGGGTGGAGTGGGATGGTCAGCAAATGGCGGGTAAATTTATCAGCTACCCAGAGCGCGATCAGATTCCCGAGAACTTCAACGAGCAAGCCATCGTTGAATTATATTCCAAGTAATTGGACCAGCAGAATCTAACTTGATTCTGAGTCTTTTAATATAAATGGTTTCAGTTCAGTTGTTTAGTTCTCAAGTGCGTCCATACACTAAGACGGGTGCCAGTTGAAAACAGATAACTTAGTCCTGCAACCCTTGTTTCAGTCTTCACGCCAAGGCAGAGAACTGCTGTAAACGATACGAAACGTATGTCAATATTAGCGTTCCAAATGCCCGACAAAGTCGTAGTGGAGAAAGCCGACGACTTTCACGGTGTGTTTGAATTCAAACCCCTTGAAAAAGGATATGGTGTAACCATCGGCAACGCGCTGCGTCGCATCCTGTTGTCATCGCTGGAAGGATACACCATTACCAGTGTTAAGTTCCCCGGTGTATTGCACGAGTTTTCTTCTATTGAGGGCGTCGTTGAAGACGTAACGGAGATTATTCTAAACCTGAAAATGGTCAGGTTCAAGAAGATCAACGATATGGTCGATAACAAGATCACGGTACACATTAAGAAGCAGTCAGTTCTGAAAGCCGGTGATATAACCAGGTTTTCGCCTTCGTTCGAAGTGTTAAATCCTGAACTGGAGTTGTGTCATATCGATGACACACGGGAACTGGAAATGGAAATTTTTGTGGAGAAAGGCCGGGGCTATGTGCCGGCGGACGAACCACGTGCTAACGAACTTCCATTTGGTCACATACCAATCGATGCCATCTACACGCCCATCAAAAACGTTAAGTTCAGCGTCGAAAACACGCGGGTTGAACAGAAAACGGACTATGAGCGTCTGCTTTTAGACATCGAAACGGATGGATCGATCCATCCGGAAGAAGCCCTGAAAGGGGCAGCTTATATCCTGATTCAGCACTTCATGCTGTTCTCTGACCAGACGATGACGTTTGAAACGGCAAAACTGGAAGAAGAAAATGTAGTAGATGAGGAAGTGCTGCATATGCGCAAGCTGCTTAAAACTTCGTTGGCTGATCTGGATTTGTCGGTTAGGGCCTATAACTGCCTGAAATCGGCCGATGTTCGTACCCTGGGCGACCTGGTTCGCCTGGAGATTTCGGACATGATGAAGTTTCGCAATTTTGGTAAAAAGTCGCTCACAGAATTAGAGCAGCTCGTTGCCGAGAAGAACCTGACGTTTGGTATGGACGTCGCTAAATACAGATTAGACGAAGATTAAGCTCGTTTGGGTTTTTGCGTGTGTGGTCGGTAACCACAATCTCAAAAACTGCGAACCACACACTTACTATAATGAGACACGGTAAAAAACATAATCACCTTGGACGGACGCACTCGCACCGCGTTGCGATGCTGGAGAACATGGCGTCCTCACTCATCCTGCATAAACGCGTGGAGACGACGATTGCCAAGGCTAAAGAACTCCGCAAGTTTGTGGAGCCAATTCTGACGCGGGCAAAAGAAGATACCTATCAAAACCGTCGCATTGCGTTCATGTCGCTGAATGACAAAGAGACGATGAAGGAATTGTTCGGGGTAGTAGCTGACAAGATTGCTAACCGGCCGGGTGGCTATACGCGGATCATCAAACTGGGTAACCGGGCGGGTGACAACGCGGAAACCTGCCTGATCGAGCTTGTCGACTTCAACGAGGTTCTTTTGTCGGCTGTTGCCGAGAAAGCAGCAGCGACTACCAAAACCCGTCGGAGCCGCCGGGGCGGTGGTTCGCGCCCGACAGCTGAAGGCTCAGCAGCAGTTGCAGTTGTTGCTGCGGACGCTACGACGGCGGGGAGCGAAGCAGAGCCTGCACCACAAAATACGGAAGACACTACAGTGACCGAACTGCCGGTTGACGCTCCCGTTACTGAACTGACAAAAGAAGATCAGACGGACCAGGCCCCATCGGTGTTTGGAACGCCGTCCGACAACGAAACAAAGCAAAGCTAATGGCTGAGTTAATGTTTACATAAAAATTGGGGTTAACCGGAACGGTTAGCCCCTTTTTTTAGGCTTTTTAACCAAAAATATAGGCATGAAACACACACAGCAACCCGAAGCGCTGTTGGTTCTACAAGATGGTACGGTATACCGGGGCCTTGCCCTTGGCAGAATTGGTACCGCCGGGGGAGAAATATGTTTCAATACCGGTATGACCGGCTATCAGGAGATATATACTGATCCCTCTTACTATGGGCAGGTTATCATCAACACCACGTCGCACATTGGCAATTACGGTGTGCTTAACAACGCCGAACAGGAGTCAAGTGGGGTGAAAATCCGGGGAATGGTGTGTAACTTTTTCTCAAATATCCATTCGCGCTACACAGCCGACGGGTCGTTGCAAGATTATTTCGAGCGGGCGGGCATTGTTGGCATTCACGGCGTCGATACGCGGCAACTGGTTCGGTATATTCGCTCAAAAGGCGTGATGAACTGCATTATTTCATCAGAAATACTTGATCCCGCCGTGCTGCTGGCGCAATTGGAGGAAGTGCCCGATATGGCTGGTCTGGAATTGTCGTCAGAGGTATGCACGACGGAGGCTTACGAAGAAGGTGATACGGAGGCTTCCTTACGGGTGGCAGTCCTTGATTTGGGCGTAAAACGCAGCATCCTGAGCAATTTCAGGGAGCGGGGTGTTTTTTGCAAAGTGTTCCCCGCTAAAACACCCTACGCCGACTTAGTCGCCTGGAAGCCGAATGGCTACTTTATTGCCAATGGCCCCGGCGATCCGGCTGCCATGCCCTATGCCGTAGAAACGGTGAAGCAGGCCCTAGGTGATGAAAAGCCCTTGTTCGGCATCTGCTTAGGTCACCAGATATTGTCATTAGCCAGTGGAATTTCGACGTATAAAATGCATAATGGGCATCGGGGATTGAACCACCCGGTAAAAAACCTCATTACGGGTCAGTGTGAAGTTACGTCGCAGAATCATGGTTTTGCCGTGCGGGCCGAAGAGGTAATGGACCACGCTAACGTTGAGCTGACGCACATCAACCTGAACGATAAAACCATCGAAGGCATACGGCTGAAAGATAAGCCTGCTTTCTCTGTGCAGTACCATCCCGAATCATCCCCTGGCCCACACGACTCACGGTATTTGTTTGATCAGTTCGTGGGAATGATGAAGGAGTAGGAGAGAACGAGTGAATACGTAATCAGTCTCCAGGCTAAAAAAGCCGTGCCAAATCAAATTGGCACGGCTTTTTTAGCCTGGAGACTTCAGTTCATAACGTAGTAAAGTTTACTGCCCCGTACTTACCGCTTCGCAGCTTGCATGTAAACTATTCTCCAGATACTCGGTATTTCAACGGCTTACTCAGCCGGTCTCGTCAGTTGCTCAGTCCCAATAGGCTCGCGCTAAGGGTAGATATAGCTTTGACTCAATCAAACACCAAAACAGTCAAACGCCATGAAAACGCTTACCATCTCCTTAATCACCAAAAACCTCTTCGGTGCCATCGCCCTGTTGCTGAGTGTCAGCGGGTCAACTATTCAGCAGGCCCAGGCCCAAACCTTTGCCCGGGAGAACCGGCTAGATGAAAATCCCGCTTCGTTACCCGCCCTTATCTATCCCACCAACCAAGCGCAAACCATCCGGGTCAATGCCCACAATCAGCAGCGTGGGCCATTAACGATTGTGATTCGGGATGCTAACGGCAAGATTAAGCACACCGAGGTCAGCTTTGCCAGCAAATATATAGGCCGGTTCAATCTAACTCCGCTTGGCGAAGGAACCTACACCTTCGAGCTCAGTAACGAAGCTGGCGATTCGTTTACTCGTGCGTTTCGCATTGAAACAGCCACACCCCGGGTAATTGCGCTGGGAGACCCCAACGAAAAGCCATTTGATCCTAAAGAGACACTGGGATCAGTGATACGTAAATAAGTCTGTAAAGCGTATTTGTGCACAGGATTGGCTGGGACCGGTTTGTCGCTAAAACGTTTGGATAATATGGTACAGACAACCTTCCGACCACCGAGCCGCTCAAAATTAGAAGTCATAAATCTATCCACCTCTCCATACATCGACAGACAGGTTGCCCTTTGGAAACCTGTCTGTTTACTATTAAAATTAAACCCAATAGCTTAACTTACAGTGAGTAAGTGCTTTTATGAGTAAGTGGTCATGGGTGTATTTTAGCGGAATAGTAACCTTCATTTGAATTTTGCTGCGTGTATAATCACGCTAGGGTATGAATGCAAATTTCAGGCTATCGATCATTTTCTTGCTGCTGTTGAGAGTATGCCCTGCGTTGGCGCAGGAGCTTACCTTCAACTATGTGCCGACACCCAAAGGTTCGTTTAACGGCCTGGGTAAGATCGTGGTGCAGGACCTGCAGGGTATTATGTGGGTTGGTCAACGCGGCCTGCACCGCTACGATGGGTATGGATATACGTCATATTATCATGATTCCCTAAATCCGGCCTCATTAGTGGATGACTGGGTGGAAAGCCTGTATGCTTCCCGTGATGGCTTTATCTGGGTTGGCACTCATCAAGGCCTGGATCGGTTCGACCCTGCTACGGGCAAGTTTACCCATTTCCGACATAACCCAAAAGATAAGAAGAGCCTAAGCAACAATGAAGTTTCGGCCATCCTGGAAGATCGAGGTGGT
>DATHAW010000506.1:0-3413 GCA_035296465.1 Spirosoma sp. | reverse complement strand
GTAATTTCCTCGCCCGAGGCCAGCCGAATAACGTACTCCATTAAGGCGTCAGCGTTTTGGGCAATGGTCTGTTCGCCGTCGATGATTGGGCCGCTGTCGAAGTCAATGACGTCGGGCATCCGGTTTTTGAGAACGGTATTGGTGGCGACTTTAACGACGGGGCACACGGGGTTACCAGTGGGTGTTCCAAGGCCCGTCGTAAACAAAATTACGTTCGTGCCAGACCCCGCCATACCCGTTGTGGCTTCCACATCGTTGCCGGGGGTGCAGAGCAGGGTCAGGCCGGGGGTGGTGGCTGGTTCGGCATAATCGAGAACATCGGCTACGGGGGACGTACCCCCTTTCTTGGCTGCCCCGGCCGATTTGATGGCGTCGGTGATAAGGCCGTCTTTGATGTTGCCCGGCGACGGGTTCATATCGAAACCCGATCCGGCCGCTTCGGCCTGCGCCGAGTAGCCACTCATGAGGTCAATAAACTTTTGGGCTTTGGCCGTATCGTCAGTGCGGTTGATGAGTTCCTGTTCCACACCGTTCAATTCCGGAAATTCGGCCAGCACGGTTTTGCCACCCAGCGCCACAATTACATCCGATAGATGGCCGAGAACTGGGTTAGCCGAAATTCCCGAAAACCCATCTGAGCCACCACATTTAAGCCCGACGGTCAGCGCGCTGAGGGGTGCCGGTTGGCGTTCGAGTTTATTGGCTTCGGCCATGCCCATAAAGGTTTGGGTAATAGCCTGCGACATCAGCGCGTATTCAGTACCGGCCTGCTGCTCAAACAGGAGCAACGGCTTGTTGAACTTTGGGTTCTGTCGTATGATTTCGGCACCAATCATGTCGGCCTGCAAGTGCTGGCAACCTAAACTCAGCACCGTTGCACCCGCTACGTTCGGGTTATTAATGAAACCGGCCAGCAGCGAACCCAAATAGGCCGAATCCTGCCGGGTGCCGCCACAGCCCATCTCGTGCGTCAAAAATTTGATGCCGTCAATGTTCTTAAACGGCTTTGCTGTCGCTGCGGGTGTCCCGGTTTGGTTCTGGTTCGGGTCAACCAACGGCCATTCGCTGGTTGGCCGGACTGCGTTCGGCCATTCGTGGTCCGGCTGCATCTTTTTGACATCATCCATCCGGCCCGACTGGTACAGGCTCAGCAGTTCGTGTACCTGCTGGCGGTAAATTTCGGGCTGGGCATATCCGAGTTCGCGCTCAAAGGCATCTTTCAAAATCATGACGTTGCGGTTTTCGCAAAATACCAGCGGCACTACAACCCAGTAATTGCGCGTACCGACGCTGCCATCGGCGCGGTGGTAGCCCATGAACGTGCGGCCCTGCCACCGCGACACGTCGGGCGGCTGCCAGGCGTAGGGCTGTTTTTTGTCGAGACCGTAGCGATCAGAATCGTGTTTTAAATTGAACGTAGTAATTGGCTCCCCCCGCCGAATTGGCTTAGTTGCCTTGCCAACGAGTACACCATACATGTGAATCGGGTCGCCGGGGTTGCGGTCTTCCGTCACAAACTTATGTTTGGCCCCCACTGGGTAGGGCAGTTCATAAACTGCCTTATCAAATTCTATTCGTTCTCCCGCCGACAGATTACGTAGCGCAACGATGACGTTATCGGCAGGATGAACTTTTAATACACGGGCAAGCATCTAACAGGGTCGTTTTTTATGAAGAGACATATTTACCCGAAATATACCAGTCGTCGCCAAAAACTTTAGCCTGCGCAGTTGCGAATCTGACCCGCATTGCCAAGTTTTGACTCCCCCAAGTTTGACCAAACCCATGACCCAACCTCTACCCAACGCTGCTCATGTTCCGCTGGCGAACCCGGCGCAGCCCAGCTCACCACTTCCGGGCCGTCTGATGTCGATGGATGCCTACCGAGGGTTTGTGATGATCTTGATGGCGGCTGAACTTCTCCAGTTTGACCGGTTGCATAAAGCGTTTCCCGAGAACGGAATCTGGGCGTTTCTGGCCCATCACCAGAGCCATGTGGAGTGGGCAGGCTGCTCGCTGCATGATCTGATTCAGCCATCGTTTTCGTTCCTGGTTGGGGTAGCACTCCCCTACTCCATTGCCAGTCGGGCTTCGCTTGGGCAGTCCTTCGCATCACAGTTTGGTCACGCCGTCCGCCGATCGCTGATCCTTATTGTGCTCGGTATTTTTCTTCGGTCCACCCATGCCACCCAAACCTACTTCACGTTTGAGGATACGCTCTCGCAGATTGGGTTAGGCTACCCAATTTTATTCCTAATTGGTAGTAGCCCCCGGCTGCGAACGGTCTGGCTTGCACTGGGCCTTATTTTAATTGGTTACTGGCTAGCGTTCGTGCTCTATCCCGTCAGCCCAAACTTTGACTATAGTATGGTGGGTGTGCCGTCAAACTGGCCTGAGCATTATACCGGGCTGATAGCCCATTTCAACAAAAACAGCAACCTCGCCTGGGCCTTCGACACGTGGTTTCTAAATCTGTTTCCGCGCGAGACGCCATTCCATTTCAACGGTGGGGGATACGCCACGCTAAGTTTCATTCCCACGCTGGGCACCATGCTCCTGGGTTTAGTGGCTGGGCGCTGGTTGCGGAGCGGAAAGCCCCAGCGCGAGGTCATAAAACGATTCCTGCTGGCTGGAGCCATTGGTATCGCACTAGGCATACTGCTGCACGTGGCTGGCATCTGTCCCGTGGTCAAGCGCATCTGGACCCCCGCCTGGGTGCTGTTTAGCGGAGGGCTGTGTTTCTGGCTGCTAACGGTTTTTTATTACGTTATTGATGTTGCCGGGTTTAAACGGTGGTCGTTCCCATTACTGGTTGTTGGCATGAACTCCATCGCGATCTACTGCCTCGTTCACCTCATCGACCGCTTCATTATCAACTCGTTTTACATTCACTTCGGCCACGGTCCATTTCTTATCTTGGGGCCGTCCTTCGAACCACTGCTGATAGGATTGGCTACGCTGGCCGTATTGTATGCTATTCTCTGGTGGATGTACCGCCGGAAACTTTTCATCCGTATCTGATGGCCCATTTTGGGAGATGACCAGGAAGTTACCGTGGCTCGCTTTCAGGATGGCCCTTTGCTCATGCCAACAGCCAACATTCTCAATCTCTCCGACCAAACCATCTCGTTTGGTACGCTGACCGTCGACAACGGACGTATTACCCGCATCAAACACCTCGGCCCCGAGCGGCCCGACCAGCCCTATATCCTGCCGGGCTTTGTGGATGCCCACGTTCATATTGAGAGTTCTCTACTGACACCCCCTCAGTTTGCGCGGTTGGCGGTCGTTCATGGCACCGTCGCCACCATATCAGACCCGCACGAGATTGGCAACGTACTGGGTGTGCCGGGTGTGGAGTACATGATCGAGGAAGGTAAACGGGTTTTGTTCAAGTTTATGTTTGGGGCTCC
>DATHAW010000505.1:0-7878 GCA_035296465.1 Spirosoma sp. | reverse complement strand
GTTCATCGCGATCGTTATGACGGGTCTGGATCAGGACCTGATGCAGAAAAACTTAACCTGCAAAAACATCGGCGAAGCCCAGAAAAACATGTTCTGGTTCACAATCACGCTCGTTGTGGTTAACTTCTTGTTCCTTTCGCTCGGCGTGTTGCTCTATATATTCGCCCGGCGCGAAGGCATCGCCATTCCCGAAAGAACGGACGATCTCTACCCGATGCTGGCCCTGGGCCACCTTGGGCTGGTGGTCGCCATTACGTTTCTGCTGGGTATTACGGCTGCTACGTATGCCAGCGCCGACTCTGCCCTGACAGCGCTGACGACCTCGTTCTGCGTTGACTTTATGGACGTAGAGAAGCGCCCAGAAGCGGAGCGATCGCGGATCAAGCACCTTGTTCACATCGGGTTTTCGCTGCTGTTCTACGTAGTCATTCTGGTATTCCGCCAAGTCAACAGCAAGGAAGTGATTACGGCCGTGTTCGACATTGCCGGATACACCTACGGTCCATTGCTGGGTTTGTATGCGTTCGGGATGTTCAACAAACGCCCGGTTATAGACCGCGCGGTGCCGTTTATCTGTCTGGCTTCGCCGGTACTCACCTACGTTGTCAACGAAAACTCGGCGGCCTGGTTCGGGGGCTATCAGTTTGGGTTCGAGCGGCTGCTGCTCAACGGGCTGTTTACCTACGCGGGGCTGTGGGCGGTGTCGAAGTCGGTGGTGAAAGAAGAGCCAGTAGCGGTATAGCATAACGCTGAAAGTGACTTAATAACAACAAACTAATATGACTATCAAACTTTATACATTGCTTTTTCTCTGTCTGCCGGGACTCGCCCAGCCTGGATTGGCCCAACCGGGACCGGCTCAGTTTCGCTACTCACCCGATAAGCCGCAGGTGGGCCAGACGGTCTCGTTTACCTACACGCCACAGGGAACACTCGCTACCGACAGCACCATTGAGGGCCGGTATATGCGCTACGGAGCCCCGGCCACGATGCACCTAAGCCGCCCAGTAACCGTAAAGCTGGTGCGGCAGGGGGGCTACTTCGTTGGCGAAGTGTTCATCCCTAAAAAAGACGTAGCGGGCACCATGCTCTTGTTTCGGAATAGCCGGCAACCAACCCGCACCGATCTGAACAAGGGTCTGTTGTATACTATTCCGGTTTACGATGCATCGGGCAAACTGCTTCCTCATGCAACGGGCGGACAGGCATCGGTTTTTACGCGATCCAACTTTTTGTATGAAGCGGGCAGCCGACCAGACCCCAACCGGGTGGTGGCGCTCTACGAACAGGAACTCAATGAATATCCGGATGGGCAACCGCTCTATTGGGCCGATTACTTTGCCGCTCTGGTTCGGCAGAAAAAGCCGGGCTACGGTCCGAAAGTAAAGGCGGGCATTGAGTCATACCTGGCTTCGCGCCCGACGCCAACAGCCGCCGAACTAACCGCAGCGGCCCAACTCTATGAGAGTATGGGCGATTTTGCAAGGGCCAATATCCAGCGCGAACGCATGAAAAAGCTGGACCCGGCCGGTTCACTGGCACAAAAAGACCGCGCTGCGGCCGTTCGAAGCCAGCCCGACTGGACCCGCCGAAAAGCCCTTTACCAGGCATTCGTTACGGAGTTCCCCAATTCATCACACCTGCCTCTGCTGGCTATAGGCATGGCAGACGGTTATTTCAAGAACAATGACATTGGGGGATTGGTGACCTTTGTAGAAGCGCAGCCAGCCTCACACATCGATGTCCTGATGCTCAACACTATGGCGTTTCAACTGGCAGATGAAAAGCGGTCACTGCCAGAAGCAGAGAAGTTGGTTAACAAGGCCATGACGGTGCTAAAAACACAAGCCAAACCAGGCGACGTAACGGGTAACTGGGCCAACGAAAAGCTCATCCGGCAACGGCAATTGATGAATACTCTGGCCCGAACCTTAGAGCAGCAGAACAAGTATGCCGATGCTTACACCGTCTACCAGTCGTTCATAAACCCAGATGATGTAGAAAATAGCGATCCACGCGTCAATGAGCGTTATTACCTCTGCGCCCTGCGCACCAACCACGCTGCCGATGCCCAGCCCCTGGCCGAGGCCGCTGTTCAGGTTGGCAAGGCAACGCCTAGGCTGAAAGCCGCCTTACGCGACTGGTACGCCAAACAGCCCGGCCAAACCGACGCCAAAGCCAGTGCTTACCTGACCAGCCTCGAAGCCGATCTGCGCGCCGAACAACGCGATGAGCTACGCCAGATTCTGATTAACGAACCCGCCCCGGCGTTTTCACTGACCGATCTGAAAGGCCGTACTATTTCGTCGTCGGTATTGAAGGGCAAAGTTGTGGTGCTCGATTTCTGGGCGACTTGGTGCGGACCGTGCATCGCGTCGTTTCCGGCGATGCAGCAGGCTCAATCGCACTTCCAGAATGACCCCGACGTCCGCTTTCTATTCGTCAATACCCGCGAGGGAGGCCCGCTGGAGCGGGTCCACTCGTTTATGGCGAAAAACACCTACCCATTCGTAGTTCCCCTCGACACCCAGCAGCGCATGTCCAACGCTTATAAAGTCAAGGGTATCCCTACCAAAGTGGTGATCGATACGAAAGGCCGCGTAAGGTATCGGGCCATTGGTTACAACGGCAGCCCGGAAGCCACCGTCAATGAACTGACATTAGTGGTGGAGATGCTGAAAGAAGAGAAGTAAAAGCCCAAAGGCTCAGGGGCACTGCCACGACCGACAACACCGGGTTCTTATTATTCACCTAATCCAGCCAACTTAGCCTTTTACTGCCCCTGCCCTTCTTTCTTACTGGCTTTGTTCGCTTGCTTAATAGTTTCCCCGATCATGTCCCACTGCTCGGGTGTTACGCTTTCGAGGTGGCTGAACTCGCCGGCGGCCAACACTTCACCGCCATCGATGGTGATGCTTTCGCCGGTGATGTACCCCGAATAGTCCGATAGCAGATAGGCCGCGAGGTTGGCTAATTCGCCGTGTTCGCCGACGCGCTTGAGCGGTATGCGGCTCGTGGGGTCCATCATGCTGGCCAATGGTTCGGGAAAGAGTCGGTCCCATGCACCTTTGGTTGGGAACGGACCGGGCGCAATGGCATTGAGTCGGATACCGTATTTTCCCCACTCGGCCGCCAGCGACTTGGTCATAATCAAGGCCCCGCCTTTAGCCACCGCACTCGGCACTACGTAGCCAGAACCCGTTGTGGCGTAGGTGGTGGAGATATTGAGCACCGTTCCTTTGATCTTGTTTTCGATCCAGTATTTGCCCACGGCCAGCGTAAAGTAGTACGTGCCCCGCAGCACAATGTCAACGATGGTGTCGAAGGCTTTATAGGATAGCCGCTCGGTGGGGCTGATGAAGTTACCGGCCGAGTTGTTGAGCAGACCATCAACCCGCCCGAATCTGGCAACTGTCTCGGCCAGTACGTGCTCAATCTCCATCGGATTACGTACGTCGCAGGCCACGGCTAGTACCTGTCCACCCGTCTCGTCCATTAATTCCTTCGCCGTTTCGTCGATAACAGCCTGACGGCGGCTACAAATGGTTACGTTGGCCCCCAGTTCGAGCAGGTAATGGCTGATGGATTTGCCAAGGCCCGTGCCTCCGCCCGTAACGATTATGGTTTTCCCCTGAAGCGCATCTTCGCGCAGCATTCCTGTAGTCATTTGCATAGAGTGAAAGAGTGAATGAGCGAAAGAGTGAATGAGCGAAAGCCATGACGTAGTCACTCTTTCGCTCATTCACTCTTTCACTCTTTAATAGCCCCGGCTACTTTTCTTGTTAAATTCAGCTTTGCGCTTTTCAATTGTAGCCTGCATGGCTTCACTAAAATCGACGGAGGGCATCTGCGAAGAATTCCAGACCGCTACGTACTGCATGCCGTCGTCAATGTCTTTGCCAATGCCATAGTTCAGGACTTCTTTGGCACCCTGCACGGCCGGAGCAGGATTATCGGCTATCTGCCGCGCAAGGGTTGTCGCTGCCTCGAATAGGGCATTGGGTGTGTCGTACACGTGGTTAACCAACCCAATACGTTCGGCAAAAGCGGCATCGTAGTCGCTGCCGGTGAATGCCATTTCGCGGGTTAAGCCCTGCCCAATGATATGCGGCAGAAATTGCAACCCGCCAATATCGGGCGTGATGGCAAGTTTGGCTTCGCGCAGACTAAACTTGGCGTCGCGCGAACACAGCCGGATATCGGCGGCCGCAATCATGTTCAGTCCGCCCCCAATGCACCAGCCATGCACCGCTGCAATGACGGGCCTGGGCGATTGGTGCATCTTCATAAAACCCGATTGCATGAAACGAATCTGGTCCATAAGCTTTCGGCGCTCGTCGGCCATGGGGCTGCCCGTGGCCATGCTGGCAATGCGGGGCATCATCCGCGATACGTCGAGACCATAACTAAAGTGGTCGCCACTGCCCCGAAACACCAGGCACCGAACATTGGGCAGCCGCCCTATTTGGTCCATGGCAGCCGGTAGTTCCTCCCAAAACTCCGGCCCCATGGCGTTGCCCTTGCCAGGACCAAGCAGCGAGACGGTTAATACGCCATCGTCTTCGTCAATGGCGAGCGATTGATACGTAGTGGTCATAGCCTGTTTTTAGTATGCTTGCATACAGATAGGCCGTAAAGGTAGGAAGAACCGGTTTCTCCTGTAAAAACCGGTTGAAGAATTGTTGGTATATTGTGGGGCCGGCAGACCGGCCATAAAATACCTGGACAATAGAAAAATTCAGCCGTCAATAAATCAGTCACTTATGCATTTTGATACCCTCGCGCTGCGCGCCACCCATCAGCCCGACCATAGCACCGGGGCGGTAACACCACCGATTCACCTCTCCACCACCTTCGCCCGTAACGAAGCCAACGAACTGCCCGGCGATTACCTGTATACCCGGCCTAACAACCCAACCCGCGCAGGACTTGAACAAGCCCTCGCCATGCTCGAAGGTGGAGCGGTAGCCATGGCGTTTGGATCGGGGCAGGCCGCAGCCATGACGCTGTTTCAGGCCCTGCGGCCGGGCGACCATGTGCTGCTTTCCACCGATGCGTACTACGGTACACCCGCCCTGCTCGAACAGGTATTTCATCCGTGGGGGCTGACCTACTCCCGCGTTAATATGACCGACCTGGACGCGGTGGAATCGTCTATCCACGAAAATACGCGCATTGTGTGGTGCGAGACACCGTCCAACCCCATGCTCCAGATTACGGATTTACTGACCGTTTCGCGGCTGGCCCATAATGTTGGGGCAATCTGCGTCTGCGACAATACGTGGGCCACGCCCGTACTCCAGCGTCCCCTCGACCTCAACTGCGACGTTGTGATGCACTCAACTACCAAATACATCAGTGGCCACAGCGACGTGCTGGGCGGTGCCCTGATTTTCCGACGTAACGATGCGTTTGCGCAACGCATCCGGACCTTGCAGGGATTATCCGGGGCGGTGCCGTCGCCATTCGATTGCTGGCTGACTAACCGGGGCATCAAGACGCTGGGTGTGCGGATGCGGGCGCAGATGGCTACGGCACAGGTTGTAGCGGATTTTCTGGACGGTCACCCAGCCGTAGAGGCCGTTCATTTTCCGGGTCTGGCCCACCACCCCGACCGCGCCCTGATTCAGCAGCAAATGAACGGTCCCGGTGCCATGATGTCCTTGCAGGTAAAGGGCGGGATGGCAGAAGCCCTGCAATTCATCGGCAGGCTAAAGATTTTCACCAGGGCGACGAGTTTGGGGGGCGTCGAAAGCCTGATTGAGCACCGGGCAGCCATAGAAGGACCAACCTCCCTAACGCCCCAAAACCTGTTGCGCGTGTCCATTGGGCTGGAACACGCTGAGGATCTGATCGCCGATCTGGCGCAGGGTTTACGTTAGTTTTCAGTTGGTGGGATGA
This sequence comes from Spirosoma sp., assembly GCA_035296465.1. Taxonomy (GTDB): domain Bacteria; phylum Bacteroidota; class Bacteroidia; order Cytophagales; family Spirosomataceae; genus Spirosoma. The sequence goes on along the minus strand of DATHAW010000505.1, from coordinate 1,977 downwards.
CTTTATTTAGTCATTCCACTAAAACACCCTTACCAGCGCTTTTTCGGCAAAACAGGCGGTTTAGGTCTCAATTGCCGCATGGGTGGTTCACCCGAGTGTGGCGGGTAAGACGGTAACATAGTATAGTTCTTCGTCGTATCCGGGACACTTATGGACATGTTGTCCAGCGTAGCCCTTACCACATTTGGGGGATCCAGGTGGTTGCGGTAAAATGAATTATAAGGCCGCGTGGTGGGCATCCGATCGGGCGGATAAACTTTAGGCACCGAATCCCGTCGAACGCTCTTTGCCGGGGACTGCCCGTATACGTATCCTGTAATCAACAGCAGCATAAGCAACGATTTCATGATCCTATACGCGGGTTAGTCTGATTACCTGATGCAAGGACCCTTACAGTTCCACAAAGGTTGCCACTCATTTAGGCAATTTTTCAAGATAACGGAACATGTCACTGCATAGAGAAGTAGCGGACACTGTTGTCCGAAATCGTACAGATAATGGGATACTAAACTCACCTATAGGCGTGTGAAGGCTGTTTTTAAGACATGGTACACAAATTGAGCAGGACTAGCTAAGCTAGCACTAAGCCTTAATAACATGTTTCGTAATTATTTTAAAATTGCCTGGCGTAATCTGATCCGCAACAAAACCTTTTCGGCCATTAACATTTTGGGCTTAGCACTTGGGATGGCTTGTAGCCTGTTGATTGGCCTTTGGATTCAGGATGAGCTGAGCGTGGGTACACAGTATCCAAATAGCGCCAACCTGTACCGCGTATATCAGCGTACCAATCAGAATGGAACAGTAACCGCTGGCGACGGCACGCCCGGTCTGTTAGCCGAGGAATTGAAGCAGCAGTTTCCCGAAGTGGTGTATGCTGCCAGTTTGTCCTGGGAAGAGCCCCATATCATTACGGTTGGCGATAAAGTCGACAAGCAGACTATTCGCTACGTTGGAGCCGATTGGTTCCGGCTGTATGGCATTTCGGTGTTGGCGGGCTCTGGGGGTTCTGGGCTCAAGGTCCCAAACGGCGTAGCCATCTCCCGTAAAATGGCCGAAGCCTATTTCGGTACAACACAATCGGCCATAAATCAGTCCATACGACTTGATAACAAGGCAGATTATCAGGTAACGGCTGTGTTTGAGAATTTACCCGCCAACTCAGAAGCTAAATACGATTTTCTGTTGAGTTGGTCTCATTTCATGTCTCAAACCGCATGGGCGAAGGAGTGGGGTAACAGTCCGATCCAAACCCGCATCCTGCTACGTGCCGATGCAGATCCGGTTGCCTTTGAAGCAAAAATCAAATCCCATTTAAAAAAGCATAATGTAGGCACTAGCCCCGGCTTCGACGTTCAATTGTTCTTACACCCTGAGAAGGACGCTTATCTGCACTCCAATTTTGAAAACGGATACCCCAATGGCGGTCGTATTGAATACGTGCGGCTGTTCGGCATTGTGGCCGCGTTCGTTTTAATTATCGCCTGCATCAACTTTATGAACCTGACTACCGCTCGCTCCGCGAAACGAGCGCGGGAAGTGGGTGTTCGGAAAGTAGTAGGTGCTAAGCGATCGTCGTTGATCGGACAGTTTTTGGGTGAGGCACTTCTCCTGACCTTTCTCGGTTTGGCCCTGGCAATAGGAATAACCAGTCTTGTTTTACCCGCATTTAACCAGCTAACCGACAAGCAGATTATTCTGCCAATTAGCAGACTTGATTTCTTGGCGGTGCTACTTAGTTTAGGACTAGTGGTTGGTGTAGTATCGGGCAGTTATCCAGCCTTGTTTCTCTCATCTCTTAAGCCGGTGCGCATCCTAAAAAATACGCTTCCTTTTAGCGCGGGTGCACAGGCCTTTCGGCAGGGCCTGGTTGTGTTTCAGTTTGTCTTATCCATGCTTCTGATTGTAGGTACGGTGGTCGTGTACCGGCAATTGAATTATGCCCAGACCAAAAACCTCGGCTACGAGCGGGATAAC